>NZ_JBSHAO010000010.1:0-199981 GCF_053611545.1 Streptomyces sp. NPDC054796
GTGTGGCGGGCCGCCGCCTCTCCGTGCGGCCTTCGTCGGTGCGGCGCGGGACGGCGCCATGGTGCGGTGGAACAGCGAGCGGAACCGGTACCGGAGCCGGGGACGGCACCGGGCCGGAGCCAGGACCGGTGCAGGTCAGCGCGCGGGCATCCCCTGGGGCTGCTGCTGGTTGATGCCCAGCTTGGCCGCGTACGTGGACGCCACCAGCTTGCCGATCGCCGGGTAGGCGCCCAGCGGCTCGGCGGCGGAACAGCCCGCCTCCTGCGCCGCGGCCTCCAGCAGCCCCTCGGGGACCTCGGGGCCGATGAGGCAGGGGGCCACGGCCAGCTGCTGGGAGCCGGAGCTGCGGAGCTGCTCGGCGGTACGCGCGATCGCGCCCTCCTCGTCGAGCCCGGCGGCGAGTACCGGAACGGCGAGCCGCGCGGCCAGCAGCATCCCGGTGATACCCGCTGCCTGGACGGCCTCCTCGCCGCCGACAGCCGCCAGGACGATGCCGTCCGCGGCGGTTGCGACAGTGAAGAGCCGGGCCCGGTCGGCGCGCGCGAGGCCCGCCTCGGAGAGCTTGACGTGCACCCCTTCGGCGAGCAGGGGGTGCGGGCCGAGGACGTCGGTCACCTCGGCACCGGGGCCGCTTCCCAGCACCGTCTGCCGTATCTGCCGCATGCGCGCTGAGTCGGGACCGGCGAGCAGCGGGACGACGACGGCCGTCGGGCCGTCCGGCTCCTGCTGCTCAGGGGATCCGCCCTCGTGGGCGGTGGGGCCGACGCGCTCGGCGGCGGCTCGGGCGACCACGGACTCCAGTCCGGGGAACTCCTCGTCGCCGCCGTCGATGAAGCCGATGCGCGCGTCCATGCCGGGCAGCTCCGAGCGGGCGATGCTCAGGATCTCCTCGGCGAGGCCGCGCGTCGTGCTCGACGGCGTGCCAGGAACGGCCAGCACCAGCGCGGGCGCGTTCTCGGGGGCAACGACGGGCTCCGGTCGGCGGTGCCTTCCGGGCTGGCGTGGACGCGGCATTCGTACGGGCAGGCCATTGTCCGGCCCAGTGGGGGAGCTCATGCGCCCGCATGTTAATGCCTTGATGGGCTTGACTGTTCGGGCGGGGGAGAGGAGTCCGTGTATGTACCGGTTCGCACCGCGCGTCGTGTGACAAATTTTGGACGGTTCTGTCAACCGATATACAGCAACGTCGGATCATTTGGCAGTTCCAGCGCACCGTGCGCCAGCCGTTCCGCGATCAGCAGCGCCCCGTCGAGCGGGTCCCCCTCGGCCTCGACCGTCCGCGCGTGCGGCAGCCGTGCTGCCAGCTCCTCAGCCAGGGGCCCGAGCAGCGGCTCCCCGACGCGGAAGAGGCCCCCTGTCAGTGCGATGTCCGCCGCCTTCCCCGAGGGGCAGACGGCCCCGGCGCACACCGCGATCTCGCGGGCCGCCTCCCGCATGACGCGCTCGGCGACGGGGTCGGCGGGTTCGGCCGCCGCGCACCGGGCGACCTCGGGCGCGAAGGAGGCGAGCACGGCGGGCCGGTCCGTACGCGGGTACAGGCGGCCCGGCAGGCCGCTCAGCGGGGCGCCGAAGACGGCCTCGGCGCGCTCGCGCAGCGCGGGCGAGCCGCCCTCGCGCCCGTCGTACGCGCGCATCGCGGCTTCCAGGCCCGCGCGCCCGATCCACGCGCCGCCGCCGCAGTCGCCCAGCAGATGGCCCCAGCCGTCGGCGCGCCGCCAGGACCGCAGGTCCGTGCCCATGGCGATCAGGCCCGTGCCCGCCGCGACAACCGCCCCTGGCCGCTCGCCGAGGGCGCCCGCGTACGCGGTCACCGCGTCGGCGGCCAGCGCGATGCGCCGCGCGCCGAAGGTCTCTGCGAGGGCGCCGGGCAGCCGTGCGCGCAGCCCGTCCCCGAGCGAGGCCATGCCCGCGGCGCCGACGCACACGGCGCCGACGGCGGGCGCGGGCCCGGCGCCCGCCTCCGCCAGGAGAGCGCGCGCCGCGGGCACCAGCAGCTCCAGCATGTGCCCGGCGTCGATGCCCGACGTGTCCGTACGGACGGGCTCGGGCGAGGCGAAGGTGCCGACGGGCCGGGGGCGCGCGGAGCCGTGTCCGTCGCGCACCCGGGTGTCGTGTGCGCTCCGGCCCGCCTCGGCCAGGGCGATCCGCAGCCCCGAGCCGCCGGAGTCGACCCCGATGATCCACTCGGCCGGTGCGCCGCCGCCGTCGGCCCGCGCGGCGCCCCCGGTCACGGCAGGCGCCAGTCCACCGGCGGCGCGCCCTGCTGGGCCAGCAGATCGTTGACGCGGCTGAAGGGCCGCGAGCCGAAGAAGCCTCGGTCGGCCGACATGGGCGAGGGGTGCGAGGACTCGACGGAGGGGAGGGGGCCGAGGAGGGGCCGCAGGTTGCGCGCGTCGCGGCCCCACAGCACGGACACCATCGGCTTGCCGCGTGCGACGAGCGCCCGGATGGCCTGCTCAGTCACCTCTTCCCAGCCCTTGCCGCGGTGCGCGGCGGGCTTGCGGGGCGCCGTGGTCAGCGCCCTGTTGAGGAGGAGGACGCCCTGCCGGGTCCAGGGCGTCAGATCGCCGTTGGAGGGGCGGGGGAGGCCCAGGTCGCTGTGCATCTCGCGGAAGATGTTCTCCAGGCTGCCGGGCACGGGTTGCACCTCGGGCGCGACGGAGAAGGACAGCCCCACGGCATGGCCGGGCGTCGGATACGGGTCCTGTCCCACGATGAGGACGCGTACGTCGTCGAAAGGCTGCTGGAAGGCACGCAGCACATTCGCCCCCGAGGGTACGTACGTTCTTCCCGCGGCGATCTCCGCGCGCAGGAAGTCGCCCATCGCGGCGACGCGTTCAGCGACCGGTTCCAGGGCC
The DNA here is from genome assembly GCF_053611545.1 of Streptomyces sp. NPDC054796. NCBI lineage: Bacteria > Bacillati > Actinomycetota > Actinomycetes > Kitasatosporales > Streptomycetaceae > Streptomyces > Streptomyces sp. NPDC054796. Next base: position 2,859 of record NZ_JBSHAO010000010.1, read on the forward strand.
TTGGCCCAGCCCGGTTCGACGATTTCGTTCAACGGTCGTGCAGCCACGAGCCGTCACTCTACTGGCTCCCCGGTCGCGCCGAATCCGCTTCCCCCTCGGAGGCCGGAACGGGCCGGGCGTCCGGCGCGGGGTCCCGGTCGCCGCACCCCGTCAGCCGCCGCGGTCAGTCGCCGCACTCCGTCAACGGCGCGTCGGGGGCGAGGGCTTCGGGGTCGGCCGCGTCGAGCGAGGCGGTGAGCGAGGCGAGCCGGTCGCGCAGTTCGGTGATCTCCGCGAGGGACAGCCCCGTGGCCGCGGCGATGCGGCGCGGCACCAGAGTGGCGCGCTCACGCAGGGCGCTGCCCTCGGCCGTCGGGCGTACGGAGACGGAGCGCTCGTCCTCGCGGCTGCGCTCCCGCACCACGAGCCCCGCCGCTTCGAGCCGCTTCAGCAGGGGGGAGAGGGTTCCGGAGTCGAGGCGCAGGTGCTTGCCGATCTCCTTCACCGGCAAGCCGCCGCGCTCCCACAGGACCAGCATGACGAGGTACTGCGAGTACGTCAGGCCGAGGTCCTTGAGCGCGACGCGGTAGACGTCGCCGAAGGCGCGGGACGCGGCGTGGGTGGCGAAACAGATCTGGTGGCCGAGGCGGAGGTACTCCTCGTCCGCGTGGGCGGCCCCGTCGGCGGAAAGCGGCTTCATGCCTCCACGGTAACGCGGGGCGGGCGGTTCAATAGTAGGCGTTTTGATTGCACGCAACTTAATTGTGTGCTGTAGTTGTCGGTGTCAGTCAACGAGCACCGAGACGAGAGGGAGTGGTCACCATGGCCGCGCTCTACACCGCTGTCGCCACCGCCAACGGCCGCGAGGGCCGGGCCGTCAGCTCCGACGGCCACCTCGACCTGCCCCTGGCCCCGCCGCCCGCGCTGGGCGGCGACGGTCAGGGCACCAACCCCGAGCAGCTCTTCGCCGCCGGTTACGCCGCCTGCTTCGCCAGCGCCCTGGGCGTGGTGGGCCGGCAGGCGAAGGCCGACACCTCGGAGGTGTCCGTCACGGCCGAGGTCGGCATCGGCAAGGACGACGGCGGCTTCGCGCTGAGCGTGACCCTCCGCGTCGAGCTGCCGGACTCCCTGGAGGGCGAGACCGGCGAGCGGCTGGTGCGGGAGGCCCACGAGGTGTGCCCCTACTCCCGCGCGACGCGCGGCAACATCCCGGTGGAGCTCGTCATCGAGTGACGGCCTGTCAGCCCGGGCCCCTTCCCGCAGGGACCCGCCCCGGACAAATGCGGGGCCCTGCCGGGGAGCCCCCTGCTATGGTGCGCCGATGTCGACGATCAGGCAGTTCCAGGTCACCTTCGACTGCGCGGAACCCGAGCGTGTCGCCCGCTTCTGGTGCGAGGTGCTGGGGTACGACGTGGCGCCGACGCCGCAGGGGTTCGCCACGTGGGGCGAGTTCAACCGCTCCCGGTCGCCCGAGGGCCAGGAAGAGTGGTTCGCGTGCGTCGACCCCTCGGGCGTGGGTCCTCGGCTGTTCTTCCAGCGCGTTCCCGAGGGCAAGGTCGTCAAGAACCGGGTGCACCTCGATGTGCGGGTCGGTACCGGGCTCGTGGGCGAGGAGCGCCTGGCCGCACTTGAGGCCGAATGCGCGCGCCTGCTCCCGCTCGGCGCGGTACGCGTGCGGCTGCTGGCCGACGACACGGATTCGTGCATCGTCATGCAGGACATCGAGGGCAACGAGTTCTGCCTCGACTGAGCGCCCCGACACCCGTACGGCACGTGCTTCCTGACACCAGGTCACGTCATGCGGGATTCGACGTAAAACTGCCGTTCCGCTGCGTTAGCGTAGGAAAAGAAGCGGGCGTGCGGGAACGTTGAGGGGAGAGCGATGGCGGACGCGGCCACCGGTGACGGGGCACGCCCCGTGGTCAGCCGACGCCGGGAGGTCAGCCACACGAGCGCGCGCTCCCTGCTGACGACCCTGCTGGGAGAGTACGTCCGCCCGCGCGGTGAGCCGGTGTGGACCTCCGTACTCGTGGAGGCGCTGGCCCAGTTCGGCGTCGAGGAGAAGTCGGCCAGGCAGGCGCTCGCCCGCGTCGGCGCCGAGGGCTGGCTCGTCTCGGAGCGGGTGGGGCGGCGGGTGCGCTGGGACCTGACGCGGCCGGGGCGGCGGCTGCTGACCGAGGGCGCCGAGCGGATCTACGGCTTCGGCAGCGACGAGCGCCCCTGGGCGGGGAGCTGGCTGCTGATCCTCGTCTCCGTGCCCGAGACCAAGCGCGATCTGCGGCACCGGCTGCGCACGCGGCTGAGCTGGGCGGGCTTCGGGTCGCCCGAGGCGGGCGTCTGGATCACCCCGCACCCGGACCGCGAGGCCGAGGCGCTGGAGGTGCTGAAGGACCTCGAACTCGCCGCCGACGCCATGTCCTTCACCGCCTCGTACGGCGCGGTGGGCAGCGCGGAGACGATGGTCGCGCGGGCGTGGGACCTGCGCGAACTGGAGGAGCGCTACGAGGCGTTCATCGACGAGTTCGCCGGGCTCGACCCCCGGGGCGGGGACGCCGTGCTCCAGGCCCAGACCCGGCTCGTGCACGAGTGGCGCCGCTTCCCCTTCCTCGACCCCCGGCTGCCGCGCGAGCTGCTTCCCGCCAACTGGAGCGGGGCACAGGCCGCCGAGCTGTTCCACCGCCGTCACGTCGAGTGGCGGCCCGTGGCGCGGCGGCGCTGGGAGGAACTGCTGTCGGGCGAAGGCGACGCGTGACCGCTTCCGGAGCCCCGACAGGCCCCGCGGGGCGGCTCAGGGCAGGTGGACGTACGCGTAATCGAGCGGGCGGCCGTTGATGCCACGGCTCGGCGGCGCGATCCAGCCCGCGATCCTGCCGGGCTCCCGCACGGGCCGCATCAGCGACTTCACGAAGGCCAGGTCCTCCGGCGTGGGCAGCCACGCCCGACGGTTCCGCTCCCACTCCGCCTCGTCCACGATCCTGCCGTCCGGCGTGACATGACGGCCGGCGGCCAGGCCCACCCGCCGGTTGAAGCAGGGGTGGGGGAGCGTGAAGCGGAAGCCGATGCCGTGGTCGTCGAGGACGCGGTTCCAGCGGGCGACACCGCTGCGGCAGTCGGCGGTGTACGCGTCGCGCAGGTCCAGGTTGAGCGCCAGCAGCGCCGGGACCTCCGTCCGCTCCCAGCCGCCGTCCTCGCCCGGCGTCTCCAGGACGGCCGCGCCGTCCGCGAGCAGATGGTCGTCCTCGCGGATCAACTGGGCGCTGCGTGTCACCACGCGGTCGATGCCCGTCGTGCCGACGAACATGTGGTGCGCCTCTTCCTTGAGCATGAATTCGCAGGTGCGCGAGAGCGGGTCGAAGGCGCTCTCCTTGAGCGTGCCGAGCTGGTACTTGCCGTCCCGGTCGGTGAAGTTACGGGAGGCGAGCAGCTTCAGCGCCTGGGGGGAGCAGACGAACAGGATGCCCTTCAGGCGTCCGGCCACCGTCCACAGGGATACGGTCCGCGCATCGAGGTTCCATGTCGGCATCCGGTCATCGAACGGCTGAGCGGCATCCTCCCGGAAGACGACCGCAGCCGCTGGAGCGCGTCGTACAGCTCGATGTCCACGCCCAGGTCGTAGGAGCTGAGCTTCAGCTCGTAGCCGGGAACCAGGCCGCCGTCCTCGGCCACGTCCAACTCCAGCCGCGCGACGGGGCCTTCGACGCGCAGCGTCCAGTGCCGGTAGCTGTCCGGGCTCCGCTGGAAGGTGACCTCGGGAGGCCGCGCCCCGTCCGGGTCCATTCGCGTGCCTCCTCGCGCTGGACGAGTCCGACACCGTGATCGTCTACAACTTTCCGTGGTTGCGTCAAGGTTGTGTAGAGTAATTTTCGGAGCCCGGACAGGTCCGTCAGTTGGGGTTCTCGGCGTGGGTGAGCGTCTCCCAGGCGACGAAGAGGTTGTTGCTGCCCGCCGGGCGCTGGCGCTCCGTCAGCTTCTCGGTGTTGGTCATCGCGTGGCCCTCGCGGTGGTGCAGCGCGTTGAAGCCGACCTCGGTGACGGGCCCGAGGCCGAGGTCGAGGCTGCCGCCGCACAGCCAGGACGGGACCGGGGTGCCCACCTCGTACGTGGACTGGAAGCCGAGCCCGTGCCGCAGCCGCTCCCCGACCTGCGGGTAGAGGCTCGCGCCCTGGATGCGGCTGGTCTCGGCCACATGGGAGACGGCGGAGAGCCCGTACCCGGTGTGGGTGAGGTCCCGGCACGTCTCCTGGGTGAGCCCGTCGGCGAACGTGGACTGGCCCTGCCAGTACCTGACGATCTCGTCCCGGGTGTCGAGCCCGCTGCCCGGCACCGTCCTGGGCAGGGCGCCGTCGGACGTCAGATAGACGTAGGCGGGGACGCGGTTCAGGAAGCGGGCGACGGCCTTGTCGTAGGCGGCCTTGTCCTCCAGGTGGACGGAGATGCCGACGGCGGCCTCCATCATGCTCAGTTCCCAGTTGCCGTTGCTGTGCGAGCCGTTGACGACCTCGGGCAGATACACGTCGCGCAGCATGGTGCGGAAGCGGTCCGCCTGGGACCAGCCGTCGTAGGTGTAGCGGATGATCTCCGCGGCGCGCGGCCACACGGAACCGGCCCAGCCGGTCTGGAGCGGCGCGTTGCTGTTCGTGTGGTCGCGGATGACCGCCGACCAGGCGTCCATCAGCTCGATCGCCTTCTTGGCGTACTTGTCCTCGCGGGTGAGGTACCAGGCCAGCGCGTTGGTGTACGCCGCGATGGCGTCCTCGCGCTCGTCGGTGCAGCCGTAGTTCGGGTTCGAGTAGGAGCCGCACTCCACGACGGCCCGTGGCTTGGGCGTGCGCGAGGCCGACGCGTACTTCGAGGCCATCATCTGGTCGAAGGCCCCCTTCCACGGCTGCGCGCCCGCCTGCACCTTCCCGCGGACGAAGTCCAGCTGGGAGGCGCTGACGAGGACGCCGGGGTGGGTGAACCGGTCGGGCGCTGCGGGCGCGGACGCGGTCGTGGGTGTGGACGTGCGTGCCGGGGCGGCGAGGCCGTGGGGGACGAGGACCGCGGTGACGGCGATCAGGGTCCCGGCGACGGCGAGGAGTCTTCCGCGCCGTAACAGGGTGCGACGGCGCGCGGGACGACGTGCGGAAGTGGGGGGCATGGTGCGCCTTCCAATGGAGGAGACGACGGGCACCGGTTCATGTTGGCGAACACTGGTTCGCGACATGAACGAGCGATGCGCAGAACGTAGGACTGGACCAATCCTTCGTCAAGGCTTCGCGCGCCCGCTCAGCCCGTGACCGGCGCTCCGCTTCCCCGGCTGCCCCGCGCGCGCCGCCGGGGCCGTCCGGCCGGCCTCCGCCGCAGCGCCGCGCGGACCCTGCGGACCCAGGCCCTGACCCGCTCGTCCAGCCGCGCCATGGCGCGCTGCCGGGCGCGCTGGTGGCGGGTGGCGTGCAGCTCGGAGAAGAGCAGCTCGTAGCGGCGCAGGATCGGCGCGGGGTCGAAGCGGTGCGCGCTGAGGCGGGCCGCCGCGCCCATGTCCCGGCGGCGCTCGCCGTTCTCGATCAGCTCGATCATGGCGGACGCGAGCGCGTCGGCATCCCGCATGGGCACGAGCCTGCCGTTCCGGCCGTCCTGGATGATCTCGCCGGGGCCGAGCGGGCAGTCCGTGCTGACGACGGGAAGCCCGCAGCGCATGGCCTCCACCAGGGTCATGCCGAAGGACTCCGCGTCCGAGGCCGACGCGACGAAGGACGCCTTGGCGAACTCCTTCTCGATGGGGGAGCGCGGCCCCATCAGCGACACGCTGCCGTCCAGCCCCAGCCTGCCCGTCAGCTCCCGCAGCGCCTGCTTCTGACGGCCGCCTCCGTAGATGCGCAGCGTCCAGTCGGGGTGCTTCTCGTGGACGGTGGCGAACGCCTTGACGAGCAGGTCGAAGCGCTTGCCGGGGGCCAGCCGTCCCGCCGCCGCGATCACCTTGGGGCCTTCGCCTTCGCCGTTGCCGCCGGACGCAGCGGAGGCCAGGTTCTCCCCGGCCGGTTCGGGAACGATGTTGGGCACCGCGAGCACCCGTACCCCCGGCAGCCGCATGCGGGTGCGGTAGACCTCCGCGTCGGCCTCCGTCGTGGTCACCAGCGCGTCCAGCGAGCGGTACTCCCTGGCCAGCACCCGGCGCAGCCTCTTCTTGTGCGCGTCGTGGCGCAGGTGCTCCTGGCCGACGCGCAGGGCGCCGCGCGGGCCGAAGCGGGCGAGGTAGACGTTGAGCCCAGGACGCGTCCCGATGATCACGTCGGCGCCGCAGGAGCCCAGATAGTCCCGGGCCCGCACGTCGCTGAGGCGGCTGTAGCTGCGCCACCGCCCGTCGGCCGACGGGTAGTCGCGCGCGGGCTCGCCGTGCAGGGGGTCGAGGGTGTCCGGGCTGCCCGGCCTGATGTCGACCAGGGGCACCACCGTGATCCGTGGGTCGATGGCGAACCTGGGCTTGTCGCGGTGGCGCGTCATCGAGGCGATCGCGACCTCGTGCCCGTGATCGGCGAGCGCTGTCGCGAGGTTCAGGGTGGTGCGGATGGTGCCGCCGATCGCGTAGACGTTGTGCAGCAGGAACACGATCTTCATGCGGTCAGCCTTTCCCCGGCGGCGCCGGACGTTCCGCACGGTCATCACACCGTGCCCCCACCGGGTAAGCCGGCCACGTGCGGAAGGTGAGAGCAGGGTAAGAAAGGCGGCATCGCGCAGCTCAGAGCGGGGTTCGCGGCCCTTCGGCCTTGGCACACTGCGGGGTGTGAACCACACCGTGCTGCTCGCCGAGGACGACCGTGCCATCCGCCACGCGCTGGAGCGTGCGCTCGCCCTGGAGGGATACGACGTCATCGCGGTCGCCGACGGCGTCCAGGCGCTCGCCGCCGCCCACCAGCGACGCCCCGACGTCCTGGTGCTGGACGTGATGATGCCCGGGGTCGACGGCCTCCAGGTGTGCAGGGTGCTGCGCGCCGAGGGCGACCGCACGCCGATCCTCATCCTCACCGCGCGCGTCGAGACCGCCGACCGCATCGCCGGTCTCGACGCGGGCGCCGACGACTACGTGGTCAAGCCGTTCGAGGTGGAGGAGGTCTTCGCCAGGCTGCGGGCCCTGCTGCGCCGGGTGGGCGTCGAGGCGGCACAGGGCCAGGACGCCGCGCCGGAGCAGGAGGGCGCATCCGGCCAGGAGGGGGCGGCGGGGCAGGGCGCGTACGGCCCGCTGACCGCCGCCGACCTGCGCATCGACTCCCAGGCCAGGCGGGCGTGGCGCGGGGAGCGCGAACTGGACCTGACCCGTACCGAGTTCGAACTGCTGGAACTGCTCGTACGCAACGCGGACATCGTGCTCGACCACGCCACCATCTACGACCGCATCTGGGGCTACGACTTCGGCCCCGGCTCCAAGAACCTCGCCGTCTACGTCGGCTATCTGCGGCGCAAACTCGACGAGCCCGGCCGCCCCGCGCTGATTCACACGGTGCGCGGTGTGGGCTACGTACTGCGGGAGGACTGAGATGAGGCCGCCGCGCCGTCTCCGGCCCAGGCTCGCCGTGCGCCCGCTGCCCAGACTGGCCGTGCGCCCGCTCTCCAGCCTGCGCACCACCTTCGCCATCTCCTTCGCCGCCGTGGCCGTCCTGGTCACCGTGCTCGTCGGCTTCCTCAGCTACGACGCGGCGGCGCGGCTGGTGCGCGTGGACGAGCAGTCGGTGTACGCGGAGGTGGTCGCCGACCTGCGCAGCCAGGTGCGGGAGCAGCAGCTGACCCCCAGGGACTACGCCACCTCGGACCCGGACCACGACGGCCCCCGCGACGACCTCATCCGCCCCACCCGTACCGACGTCCAGGTCCTCGGCGTGAACGGCGAGACCGTGGACAGGGGCAGTCCGCCGCTCCCGGTGAACGCCTCGGACCGCGGCATGGCCACCCACAGCGAAGCGGGCAAGGCCGTGCGCCGCGAGGTGAACGTCGAGGACGCGGAGTACCGGCTGACGACGGTGTCGCTCGGCGGCGGCAGGGGCGCCATCCAGGTCGCCCAGCAGTTCAGCGACACGGAGGACCTGCTGAGCGAACTCCAGCAGCGCACGGCCCTGTTCGTGGTCGTGGTCATCGTCGCCGCGGGCCTCGCGGGCTGGTGGCTGGCGCACCGGATCACCGGGCGGCTGGTGCGGCTGAGCGCGGTGGCCGAGGGCGTCGCGGGCACGGGGAACCTGCACGCCAAGGTGCCCGTCGGCGGGCGCGACGAGGTGGCCAGGCTCGGCTGGTCCTTCGACCGCATGCTGGGGCGGCTGGCACGCTCCATGGAGGACCAGCGCCGCCTCGTCCAGGACGCGAGCCACGAGCTGCGCACCCCGCTGACCTCGCTGCGGACCAACATCTCGCTGCTGCGCCGCATAGACGAACTCCCGCCCGAGGCCCGCGAGGAGCTGATCACCGACCTGGGCGACGAGTCCCGCGAACTGGCCGACCTCGTCAACGAACTGGTGGACCTGGCGGCGGGCCAGCAGGACGACGAGCCCCCGGCCGAGGTGCCGCTCGGCGAGGTGGCCGAGGACGCCGCCTCGATCGCCGGGCGCCGCACGGGGCGTACGGTCACGGTGCGCTCTGACGGCACCCTGGTCGAGGGCCGCCGCTCGGCGCTGCACCGGGCGATGGCCAACCTCCTGGAGAACGCGGCCAAGTTCGACGAGGGCGGCAGCGGCCCTGTGGAGATCACCGTGCACCAGGGGTGCGTCGAGGTCGCCGACCGGGGGCCCGGCATCGCGGAGGAGGACCTCGACCGCATCTTCGACCGCTTCTACCGCTCGGCCGACACACGCAGCCTCCCAGGATCCGGGCTGGGCCTCGCCATCGTGCGCGAGGTGGCGACGGCGCACGGCGGCACCGTGTTCGCGCGGCGGCGCGAGGGCGGCGGTGCTGTCATCGGCTTCACCGTCGGCCGCGACCGCGTCCTGACCTGTGCGGACGATGCGGCCGGTGGGGCCGGTTCGACCGGCTCGGCCGGTGCGGCTCAGGGCCCCGGTTCCTCCCGTACGGGGGTGGGGCCCGGTTCCGGTTCGGGCTCAGGTGCCGGTTCCGGTTGGGGTTCCGTTTCCGGTCCCGGAGCGGACGCGCACGCCGGTGGCGAAGCGGAGGCAGGTCCGGGGAACGGAACCGGGCGGTGACCGGCGGACCCTCGCGGGGCCCGCCGGGCTCAGCTCGGGCCGAGCACCGCGCGCACGGTCTTGCCCCCGCCCCGGTCACTGGTGACCGAGAAACTGCGCGCCACGTGCCGGACCATCGCTATACCTCGCCCGCTCTCCGTCAGCCCCGGCATGGGACCCATCCGCGGGCGCGACGGATTGCTGTCGTGCACCTCGACGATGAGCAGCCCCGCCGCCGCGTAGAGACGCAGCCGGCAGTCACCGTCACCGTGCCGGGTGGCATTGGTGACCAGCTCGGAGACGACGAGCGTCGCGTCCTGGAGCAACTGATCCCCCGTGAGCGCCGGATCGACGGGATGTGCGAGAAAAGCGCTGGTCAGGCGCCGTGCCCAGCGTACGGAGGAATCCCTCCGCGGCAGGCTGTACTCGGCCCGTGCCGTCGGCCAGCGGCCGTATGTGGACGCACGCATGACGTCCTCCCCCTCCTTCGTGGACACTCGACGCCCTCCCAAGCCGTCGGGCCGTGCCGCGCACGACCGGTCCTGTGCACGGGTGATGCCCGCCCTGCGAGATCACCAACCGGCCCGCACCGTGTGAGGGACACGACAAGAATGTGTGAGGTGCACGACAAGCCGGCCCGGCGCGCCCGGCGCCTCATGTACTGCCGGTACGCGCCCTGGACGCCCCGTCTCCGGGATCGGCAGCCGTGAGCCGTTCGATGAGGGTGACCGCGTCGAAGGGGCCCTGGTGCAGTTCGTCGCCGATGAAGAAGGTCGGGGTGCCCCGGACGCCGCTGGCCTGCCCCGTCCGCACGTCCTCGCGCACCCGCCGCTCGTGGAGCCGCAGCCGCAGCTCACGAGCGAAGCGGTCGGTGTCGAGGCCGAGCGCGTCGGCGTGCGCGACGAGGTCGTCGAAGGTGAGGGCGTGGCTGCGCGCGAAGAGCCGGTCGTGCATCGGCCAGAAGCCGCCCTGGGCCGCCGCGGCCTCGCCGGCCTCGGCGGCGAGGGCCGCGTGCGGGTGGACGTCGCCGAGGGGGTAGTGCCGGTAGACGTACCGCAGGCGCTCGCCGAAGTGGCGGCGCACCTCGTCCACGGATCCTGTGGCCCGCCCGCAGAAGGGGCACTCGAAGTCCGCGTATTCGACCAGCGTCAGCGGCGCGTCGTCCGGGCCGAGCACGTGGTCGCGGTCCGGGTCGACGGGCTCGACGAGCCGGTCGGGCGGCTTCGACGCTTCCTCCGGGCGCAGCCGTTCGTAGCTGCGGGTGATCAGCCAGCCCGTCAGCACGGCGAGCACGGAGGCCAGCAGCACGCCCACCCGCGCCTGGTCCTGGAGGGCCCGGTCCTCAAGCGCCAGGTCGATGATGAACAGCGAGATCGTGAAGCCGATGCCGGAGAGCGCGGCGCCGCCGGCCAGCCGGGGAAGCCGCAGCCCGCCGGGCAGGGTGCCCATGCCCATGCGGACGGCCCAGGCGGCGGCCCCCGTGATGCCGACGGTCTTGCCCACCACGAGCCCTGCCACGACACCCCAGGTCAGCGGGGAACGCAGCGCCGCGGAGAGGGTCTCCCCGTCGAGCCGCACGCCCGCGTTGGCCACGGCGAAGACGGGGACGATGACCAGCGTGCTCCAGGGCTGCCAGAGCCGGTGCGCGCGCTCGTTGATGGACACGGCGCGATCGACGCTCTGCCGGGCGCTGCGCGCGTACTCGGCGGACGGCGACTGCCGGAAGCGGCGGGCCAGGAGCGCTGCGTCCTCGACGTCCTGACGGCGCGGCGGGTGTACGGGCATCAGCAGCGCGATGGCCACCCCGGCGATCGTCGGATGCACCCCCGACGCCTCGACGCCGAGCCAGACCACCAGGGAGACGACGAAGTAGGCCGGGCCCCGCCACTGGTCGAACCTGGCCAGCACCACCACCGCCAGCAGTCCGCACACGGCGGGGATCAGCGGGACGAGGGCGAGGTGCTCCGTGTAGAAGAGGGCGATGATCAGCAGGGCGCCGATGTCGTCGGCGACGGCCAGGGCCAGCAGGAACGGGCGCAACTGCACGGCGCCGCGCGGGATGACCAGGGCCAGGACGCCGAGCAGGAATGCCGTGTCCGTGGAGATGACCACGCCCCAGGCGCGGGAGGCGTCGCCCGAGGGGCTGAAGAGCAGGAAGATCAGCGCGGGCAGCGCCAGCCCGGCGACGGCCGCCGCCAGCGGGACGCGGGCGCGACGGCGGTCGGTGAGATCGCCGAGTACCAGCTCGCGCCGCACCTCCAGGCCGACGACGAAGAAGAAGACCGCCATGAGCCCGTCGTTCACCCAGTGCCGCAGGTCCATGGCCAGCTCGGTGTCGCCCCAGCGCAGCGCGAACTCGCTGTGCCAGAACGCCTCGTAGCTCCCGCTCCAGGGCGAGTTGGCCCACAGCAGCGCGAGCAGCGTCGCCGCCAGCAGCAGCGTGGCGGCGAAGGAGTCGGTGCTGACGAGGACACCGGCGCGGGCGACCAGACGCCGGGCCGGTGACACTCTTTCGGCGGGACCGGCCTCGGCTTCGGCCGGGCCGGAGGAACCGGTAGAGCTGGTGGAACCCTTGCCCATTGGCACGCCCATTCGACGAACGACGGGACAATCCTCGCATAGTTCCGCCGCACGGCCCGGAGGCCCCGCACGGCATGTCCGGCACGTCGCGGCTCAGGGCTGAGGGCTCAGAGCTGAGGGCTGAGGGCCCGCCCAGGCTCAGTACGCGCCCGTCGCGTCGAGGATGCGTCCGGCGACCCGTACCGAGTCCACCAGGGGGTGCAGCGCCAGGGCGCGCAGGGCCGCGTCGCGCGAACCGCTCTCCGCCGCCTCGATCGCGGAGCGCTCCACCGCCTTGAGGGAGAGCATCAGGCCGAGCTGGTCGGGCGCGACGGCACCGGTGGCCAGCGGGCGGGCCCCTCCCGCGTCGACAAGGCAGGGCACCTCGACCACCGCGTCCGCGTCGAGCCCCGGCACGGCGTTCCTGTTGGCGACGTTGAGGATCAGCGTCGTGCGCTCGTTGCGCGCGATGGCCCGCATCAGGGCGAGCGCCACCCGGTCGTAGCCCCCGCCGTCCAGATCGCAGCTCTCCCGCTCCCAGCCGCCCGTGGCCTCGCGGCTCTCGGCCATGTAGGTCTCCTCGCGCTCCAGGCGCGTGCGGTCCCACGCCTCGAACGCCTCCGCCGGGTCGCCCGAGCGCAGCCCCTCGTAGAAGCGGGCCTGCTGCTGGTGCAGGAACTCGCCGCGCGTCGCCTCGGCGCCGCGCACGGCGCTGACGGACTCGCGGTTGAAGTAGTAGTAGTGCAGATACTCGTTGGGCAGCGCGCCCAGGGCGCGCAGCCAGTCGGCGCCGAAGAGCTTGCCCTCCTCGAAGGACTCCAGGCGCGCCGCGTCCCCCAGCAGTCCGGGCAGCAGGTCGCGCCCGTCGACGGTCACCCGGCGCAGCCAGCCCAGGTGGTTGAGGCCGACGTAGTCGTAGTCCGCGCGGTCCGGGTCGGCGCCCAGCGCGCGGGCCGCGCGGCGGCACAGGCCGACGGGGGAGTCGCAGATGCCGATCACCCGGTCCCCGAGCCCCCGCTCGCGGAAGACGCGGGCCATGGCCTCGGTGACCATGCCGGCGGGGTTGGTGAAGTTGATGACCCAGGCGTCCGGCGCGATCTCGGCCACCCGCTCGGCGATGCGCACGGCCACCGGGAGCGTCCGCAGCCCGTAGAGCACACCGCCCGCGCCGACGGTCTCCTGGCCGAGCACGCCCTCGGCGAGCGGGACGCGCTCGTCGCGGGTGCGGCCCTCCAGGCCGCCGACCCGGATGGCGGAGAAGACGAAGTCGGCGCCGCGCAGCGCCTCGTCCAGGTCGGTGGTGGTACGCACCTGGGGCGCGGGGTGCGCGGCGGCACCGTCCGCCGTGCGGTGGAGCTCGGCGTGGCGCTCTGCGTGACGTTCGGCCTGGCGCGCGAGCACGGCGCCGATCGCGTCCAGCCGGGAGCGCTCCGTGTCGTACAGGACGAGTTCGGTGCACCGTCCCGCCGCGTCGCCGGTGTCCTCCAGCAGGGCGCGGTACACCAGCGGCACCCGGAACCCGCCGCCACCCAGCACGGTCAGCCTCATACCTCAACTACCTCCACTCCGGCCTCGCGGAAGGCCGCGAGTCGTGCCGGGTCGTGCGTCCGATGTCGCTGTGCGCCGGTCTCTTCCGGCCCGGCTGCCTGGTCCGCTCCGCTGGTTCCGTTGGTGACGAGGACGTCGATGTCGCCGGGCCCGCACACGCGGGCCGTCCCCGTACCGGGGAACTTGCGTGCCACGGCCAGCAGCACCACCTGCCGCGCCGCTGACAGCATGGCCCGCTTCACGGGGACCTCGACGTCCGTGCTGTCCAGCACCCGGCCGTCGGGCAGCACGCCGCTCGTGCCGAGGAACAGCCGGTCGGCGTAGAGCTGCGACAGGCTCGTCTCCGTCAAGTGGCCCACCAGGGAACGGTAGTTGCGCCGCACCTGGCCGCCGAGGAGGACGAGGTCCACCTCGGGGTCGTCGCGCAGTTCCTCGTAGACCGCGAGGCTGCTGGTGGCCACCGTGACGCGGCGGCCGTGCAGCAGGCGCGCGAGCCGCAGCGTGGTGGTGCCGATGTCGAGCAGCACCGTGTCGCCGTCCTGCACCATGCGGGCCGCGCCCCGTGCCACCGCGTCCTTGGCGGCGAGGTCGTCGCCCGCCTCGTCGGCGAAGGGCCGCTCGGCGGGGCCGCGTGCCACGGCGTCGTGCGCGACGGCGCCGCCGTAGATGCGTGTGAGCCTGCCCGCCTTGCCGAGGCCGTCCAGATCGCGCCGCGCTGTGGCCTCGCTGACGTGGAGCCGTTTGGCTATCTCGCCGATCGGCAGCACGCCTTCCTCGCGGAGGATCCGCAGCAACTGTTCATGGCGGCTCTCGCGCAACATGCCCGGCAATGTAGCGCGATTGAGCGACTGTGCGCGAGTATGACCGAGGTATTGCACTCCTGGGGTGGCGCGGTGCAAGGTATCGGGCACACGACGGCATGTTTCGGCCAGGGGGCGAGGAATTGAGTACGACCGGAAGTGCCAGGCCCGCGCCGACCTCGGCGGGCCTGGACCCGCTGGCGTCCCTGCGCGGCGACGGAGGCCCGGACCAGGACGTGTTCCTGACCGGCACCGTCTTCCTCGACATCATCTTCACCGGGCTCGACCACGCGCCCGTGCGCGGCACCGAGTCCTGGTCGCGCGGCATGGGCTCCAGCCCCGGCGGCGTCGCCAACATGGCGACGGCGCTGCGCAGGCTCGGCCTGCGCACCTCGCTGGCCGCCGCCTTCGGTGACGATGTGTACGGCGACTACTGCTGGGAGTCCCTCGCCGACGACGAGGGCATCGACCTCACGCCCTCGCACCGCGCCCCCGGCTGGCACTCGCCGGTCACCGTCTCCATGGCCTACGAGGGCGAGCGCACCATGGTCTCGCACGGCCACGAGGCCCCGCCGCCCTCCGTCAGCGTGGCCCAGCGGCCCCGCTCCCGCGCCTGCTTCACCTCCCTGGCGCCCGGCAGGATGGAGCGCTGGGTGCGGGACGCGTACGAGGAGGGCAGCAAGGTCTTCGCCGACGTCGGCTGGGACGAGACCGGCGCCTGGGACCCGGACACCCTCGCCGACCTCGCGTACTGCCACGCGTTCCTGCCCAATGCGGCCGAGGCACAGCACTACACCCGCACCGAAGACCCCGAGTCCGCCGTGCGTGCGCTGGCCGACCTGGTGCCGATCGCGGTGGTGACCAAGGGCGCGGGCGGGGCCGTCGCCGTCGACTCCCTCTCCGGCGAGAGCGCCGACGTGCCCGCGCTGGACGTCAACGCGCTGGATCCGACGGGCGCGGGCGACGTGTTCGTCGCCGGGTTCACGGCCGGCACCCTCGCGGGCTGGCCCCTCGCCGACCGCCTCGCCTTCGCCAACCTGACGGCCGCGCTGTCCGTGCAGCACTTCGGCGGGTCCCTGTCGGCGCCGGGCTGGACGGAGGTCGCGGCGTGGTGGCAGTACGTCACCCGGTGCGGCGGACAGGGCGAGGAGGTGCTGCGGCGCTACCGGTTCCTGGAGGACCTGCTGCCCAAGGGGGCGGGCGACTCGGCGCTGCGGCGTGCGACGCCGACCATCGGGTTCCGCTCCACCTGAGCTTCCGCTTGAAGGGCCCCTGTCGGAGGGGCCCGGCACGACGGGCGCGGCCTTCCCGTAAGGCCGGCGCCGCCCGCTGTCCCGTCCGCCCTCCCGAAGGAGCCCCGCCATGCAGCTCCCGGCCACGCTGCTACCGCTCCGAGCCCGCCGCCGTCGCGGGAGCGCCGACGGACGTGCCGATGGACGTACCGGACGTGCTGTGCGCGCCGGAAGCGTCGGACGCGCCGCACGTACCGGACGCGCCCGGCCGCCCGCCGTCGCACTCGCCGCCGGCGGCGCCCTGCTCGGGCTGCTCGCCACGGGATGCGTGCCGGGGACGGACGGCTCGGGCGCGGCGGGACGGGGCGGTACGGGCGTCGCCACCGCCGTGCCCGACCCCGGCAAGGCGGGCAAGGTCACCCTGAAGGTCTGGGACCAGGAGACCCGGGGCGGCACGAACGCCGAGATCGAGCGGCTCAACGCGGAGTTCGAGAAGCGCTACCCGAACGTGCGCGTCCAGCGCGTCTCGCGCAGCTTCTCCGACCTCAAGACCACCCTCAAGCTGGCGCTCTCCGGCAACAACCCGCCCGACGTCGTGCAGGCCAACCAGGGCTACTCCGACATGGTCGCCTTCGTCCGCGCGGGCCTGCTCACCCCGCTGGACAACTACGCGGGCATCTACGCCTGGAACACCCGCTACCCGAACACGCTGCTCAACCTCAACCGCGTCTCGGCCGACGGCCACAGTTTCGGCACCGGGCGGCTGTACGGCATCTCCCAGACCGGCGAGTACATCGGCGTCTACTACAACAAGGACGTGCTGGAGAAGGCCGGGGTCGAGCCGCCGAGTACGTGGAAGGAGCTGACGGACTCGCTGCCCCGGCTCAAGAAGGAGGGGGAGCTGCCCGTCCAGTTCGGCAACCTCGACAAGTACCCGGCGATCCACACCTTCGGTGTGCTCCAGAACCAGGCGGGCGCAGCGGAAGGCGCGGGCGGTGCGAAGGGCGCGGCCGGTGCCGAGGCCATACGCGACACGGTCCTCGGCCGCGGCGACGGATTCGACAACGAGCCCACTCGCGAGGCGGCCCGCACCCTCGCCGACTGGCACGAGCGCGGCTACATGCCCAAGGGCGCGAACGGGACCGGCTACGACGACGCGGCCAAGCAGTTCGCCGACGGCAAGGGCGCCTACCTCATCACCGGCACCTGGCAGCTCGCCGACCTCAAGAAGCCCATGGGCGACAAGCTCGGCTTCATGCCCCCGCCGCCCGCCGAGGCCGGGGGAGCGCCCGTGACGACCGGGGGCCAGGGCCTGGCCTGGTCCGTCACCTCCAAGTCCCGGCACCCGGACGTCGCGGCGGCCTACCTCGACTTCCTCACCGGCACCCACGCGGCCGACGTGATGACCGAGGAGGGCGTGCTGCCCGCCGTGCCGGGGCGCGCGGCGCGCGAGGTGCCGTCCGGCACGGCCGACGGGCAGATGATCGCGGGCTGGCGCAGGCTCAGCGCCGCCGACGGCCTCGTCCCCTACCTCGACTACACCACCCCCGGCTTCTACGACACCCTCTCGGCGCAGCTCCAGGGCGTCATCGACGGCAGCGTCACGCCGGACGCGCTCGCGGACACGATGCAGCGGGAGTACGGGGAGTTCCGCGCGAAGCAGCGCGCCGAGCGCCCGGGTTCCGACGGCTCTGGTGAGGGCTCCGGCGGTTCCGGTGGCGGGGAGGGCGGCGAATGAGCGCGGAGGGGCGGCCCGTCGCGGGCCGGGGCCTGCTGGGCGCCTTCGCCGCGCGCTACCGGCGTGGCGCGCCAGGGCAGCCGCGCGCGATCGGCTACCTCTACCTCCTGCCCGCACTCGCCGTGTACGGCGTCTTCCTGCTCTTCCCCTTCGGCCAGACCGTGTGGCTCTCCCTGCTGCACTGGGACGGGCTGACCGTCGCCACCTGGGCCGGGTTCGACAACTACCGCGACCTGCTGACCGACCCCGGGCTGCGCGCCCCCTTCGTACACGCCGCCGTGCTGCTCCTCTTCTACGCGGCGCTCCCCGTGGCCATCGGGCTGCTGCTGGCCTCGGCGCTCTCGCGGTTCCGGGTGCGGGGGATGACCTTCTTCCGCACGGTGCTCTTCCTGCCGCAGGTCCTGGCGATGGTGGTCGTCGGCGTCGCCTGGCGCTCGATCCTCGCGCCCGACGGGCTGCTGAACGACACGCTCCGGCTCGTCGGCCTCGACGCGCTGACCCGGTCCTGGCTGGGCGACTACACCTGGGCGCTGCCGGCCGTCGGCGCCGTCGGCACCTGGGTGGAGACCGGGCTGTGCCTGGTGCTGTTCCTGGCCGGGGCGCAGCGGATCCCGCGCGAACTGTACGAGGCCGCGCGGCTGGACGGGGCCGGTGCGGTGCGGGAGTTCTTCGCGGTGACCCTGCCCGGGCTGCGCGCCGAGATCGCCGTCGCGCTCACCCTCACCATCGTCGCCGGGCTCCGCAACTTCGACCTCATCTACATCACGACCAGTGGCGGCCCCGGCAACGCCACCTCCGTACCGGCGTACGAGGTCTACCGTCGCGCCTTCGAGACCAACGAGGTCGGCGCGGCAGCGGCGATGGGCGTCGGCCTGACCGTGCTGATCTTCGTGCTGACGGTCGCGGTGTCGCGGCTGGTGGAGGGAAGGAACCGATGACCGGCACCGGCACACGTCGAACGGCCTCCGGAACCGGGCCCGGATCCGGTTCCGGTTCCGGGGTGGTCACCGGGCGGCTGGAGCGCACCGTCACCTACGGCATCCTCGCCCTCTTCGCCGCCGTCTCCCTCACTCCGGTGCTGGGCATACTCTCGACGGCACTCGGCCGCCGCTCCTCCCTGGACACGGGCTTCTCGCTGCCCGACGGGCTCAACTGGGGCAACTTCGCCGACGCCTGGACCCGCGGCCACTTCGGCACCTACCTCGCCAACTCGGCCCTGGTCACGGTGGCCGTCGTCGCCGCCACCTCGGTCCTGGCCGTGCTGGCGGCCTACGCGTTCGGCGTGATGCGCTTCCCCGGCTCGACGGTGCTCTTCTACCTGTTCGTCATCGGGCTGACCCTGCCGCAGGAGGCGCTGGTCGTGCCCCTCTACTTCGACCTGCGCCACTGGGGGCTGACCGACACCTACTGGGCGCTGATCCTCCCGCAGACCGCGCAGTCCCTCGCCTTCGGCGTCTTCTGGATGCGCACGTACTTCCGCGGCAGCCCCCGCGCCGTCGTCGAGGCGGCACGTATCGACGGCGCGTCGAGCTGGACCACGCTGTGGCGGGTACTGGTGCCGATGGGGCGCCCGGCGATCTCCACGATGGTCGTCATCGTCTTCATGTGGACGTGGAACGAGTTCCTGCTGGCCCTCGTCATGGTCAGCGACGAAGCCCACCGCACCGTCCCCCTCGGCCTCGCCTTCTTCCAGGGCCAGCACAGCTCGGACACGGCGCTCCTCGCGGCGGCCTCCACCCTGATCGCGCTCCCGGTGGTCGTCGTCTACGTGGCGCTGCAACGGCGCTTCATCGAGGGGATGCTGAGCGGAGCGGTGAAGGAGTGACCCTCGCTGGGCGGACGGACAACACCAGGCCACGGGCCTGACGAGAGCCGTCGGAAACGGCCTAGTGTTCGTCCTGGAGCCATGACGGGCACGCAGCCGGACACGCCGGGGCGGGCCGCGCATGGCAGAGGGAGGAATTGGGAGTGCTGCGGATAATCGGAGCGGGGCTGCCGCGGACGGGTACGAAGTCGACGCAGACGGCGCTGGAACTGCTCGGCCTCGGCCCCTGCCACCACATGTCCGAGGTCCTCACCCACCCCGAGCAGGTGGACCGCTGGCTGTCGGCCGGGTCGGACGGCCCCGTCGACTGGGATCACGTGCTGGAGGGGTACGTCTCGGCCGTGGACTGGCCGTCCGGTCTTTTCTGGCGGGAGCTGGCACAGGCCTACCCGGAGGCGAAGGTCATCCTCACCGTCCGTGACCCGCACCGCTGGTACACCAGCTTCCGCACCCTGGCCGAGCGGTCCGACTCGATGCGGGAGGCGGTCGAGCAGGCACCCGCGGAGATGCGCCCGCTCCTGGAGGGAATGCAGCGGCTGCGCCCGCTGCTGGACAGCAAGGGCAAGGAGATCTTCGGCCCGGACTGGCAGATGGGCCAGGACATGTCCGACGAGGACGCCATCGTCGCCGCCTACCACCGGCACATCGCCGCGGTCCGCGAGGAGATCGACCCCGAGCGGCTGCTGGTGTTCGACGTGCGCGAGGGGTGGGGCCCGCTCTGCGCCTTCCTCGGCGTCGAGCCGCCCGCCGGTGAGGAGTTCCCCCGCCTCAACGACACCGCGTCGATGGGGCGGATGTTCGAGCAGATGATGACGGAGGGACGCGTCGTCTTCCCGTCCGCCTCCGCTCCCGGCACCGGCGGACAGGCCGCCGACTGACCGACTGACCGACGCCGGTACACCGGCCGGACACGGCGGGCCGTCACCCGGCGGCCCGCCGCACCCAGTGGTCACGTCGTGCTGTCTGCGCCCATGGTGCGGGGGAGGGGGAGGGGAGCGTGCCGTTCCGCCATCTGTCCTGGGCCTTTTCGGCAGGGCTGAAAAGCCTGGGTCACCGGGCTCACCCCACTGGACACTGATCGCACCCCACCGTTGGGGCCGACAACTTGGAGGCAGGACGTGCGATCCCGGGTGAAGCTCAGCATGGTTCTCGGAGCGGCCGCTCTGGCACTGACCGGCGTCTCGGTCACCCCGGCAGCCGGGGCGGACGTCAGTGTCCAGGCGTACTCGTGCAACATCACGACGGTCAGCGGCGGGGACGGCTACCAGTACCGTGCCGGGTACTACAACGGGGTGACCGTCCAGCCCTCCACCACGTCCGTGTCCGCGGCGGGCAAGGAAGCCCAGTGCATCCTCAAGCACAAGGGGTTCAGCCCGGGAACCATTGACGGGGTCTTCGGAAGCAACTCGCAGACGGCAGCGAAGAAGTTCCAGGCCAGGGTCAACGTACTGTGCCAGAAGGAGGTCCTGGACGTCGACGGCAAGATCGGTCCCGCCACGTGGCCCTATCTGCGGGAGCTGTTCGTCTGCGGGAACGACCACAACTGACGGCCGGCACCGGCACGAACCGACGGCCGGTACCGGCACAGGGGGGCGGCGCCGGCCACCGGCAGCGGACCGAACCTGCTAGCCCTTCGGGGTGGGGATGCCGCGAGGGGCGGGGACGGGGTCGAAGCGGAAGATCTGGCCTTCCAGACCGGAGTCGCAGGGAAGCTGGAGCACCGACGTCCCCTCCTCCGCCGAGCCGCCGGGCACCGTCACGCAGGTGTCAGCGTGCAGGGGCTTGAGGCGGTAGCCGCGCGCCGGTTCGACGGTCGGCTGGAGGCGGAAGCGCTCGGCCACGCCACGGTGCCCGCAGTAGTCGTCCACCATCCTCGCGCCCGGGTGGGTGCTCCCCTCGTCCACGCCGAGGCAGCCCTTGCCGAAGGTGGGGTGGAGGGAACGGATCCGGTAGGCCCCGCTCTCCGCCTTCTCCAGCGCGTAGACGGGGATGGCGCCGTCGCACCCGGACTGGTAGACGTGGCCGCTGCCCTCCCCGTCGCGCTCGGAGAGGCACAGGGACGAGGCGACGGACCGGATGCGGTACGTGCCCTGCGCGGGGGACTTCTTGGCCGTGCTCTCCGACGCGGCGCCGCCCGACTCCTCCGAGCCCTCCTGCGAGGCGTCGGCGGCGGACTCGGCCAGCCTGCCGTCCCCGGCCCCTGGGCCACGCGCTGACAGCTCGGCCACCGCGAAGTACGCGCCTGCGACCAGCGCGGCCAGCGACAGCACGGTGGTCAGGGAGCGGCCCCGTGAACCGAGCGGGGAGCGGGGCCAGCGGGGCGCGTCGGGGGCGCCGGGCCGGTCGGCGCGGCCGTCGCCGCTCCCGACCGTCTCGGTGGCGGCGACGGTGCCAGGGGCGCCGGGCTCCGGGCCGTCCGTCGGCGCACGCCCCGAGCCGGTGTCCCCGGCCGCGATCCGCTCGCGGATCTCCAGCCAGGCGTCGGTGTGCGCTTCCTCGCCGCAGGCGAGGAGGAGCGCCGACACGATCTCCGCGCGCGGCAGTGCGTCCTGGCGCAGCACATCGGCCAGCGTGCTGCGCGGCAGCACCCCGCCCCGCTCGGCGGCCCGGACCTCCAACTGCCGGTACGTCAGCCCCGACCGCTCCTTGAGCCGCCGCATGGCCGCGACAAAAGCAGCGGAGTCCCGTGCCTCCGGCACCGCTCTATCCCCCGTATTCCCCATGCGCGCCATCCTTGCCGCCGTCAACTGGCGCAGCAATGTGCATTCCGGCCGTGTGCGGTGCGGGGGACGCTGGGGTCACTTGCCGGTGACATCCTTCTGCGCCGCGCTGAGCATGTCACCGGGTATGACGACCAGCCGTTCGTCAGGTGCCAGGGACACCCCCTCCGGCAGACGGGGCCCGTAAGCGGCCGTCAGGTCCTTGCCGATGACCGCGACGTCGCCGTTGTCGAGCTGCCAGATGTCGGGGCACTGGTCCTTGCCGTCGGAATGGCCCAGCTCCTGCGCCGACTTCCCCAGCCGTCGTGCGAAGGACGCGGAAGGGTCGGCTTCCCATGATGCGTGTGTCATGTACTGCCTCCTGTCGACGTGCCCGTGTGCGAACCGTCGCACAGTGTAGGCCCGTTGTGCCCCAGCGGTGAGGGTGACAGGCGACGGGGGTGGGGGTCAGTGGAGGGGGGTGAGGGCGCCCGCGTGGTGGATCAGGGGGGAGGCGTTGGCGGGGCCGCCGTTGTCGACGACCTCGCCCACCACGAGCAGGTGGTCGCCGATGGGACGTATCTCGTGGGTACGGGCGACCAGCCAGGCGTCCACCCCGTCGAGCAGCGGCACCCCGCGCCGGTCCGGCTCCCACGTGGCGCCCGCGAAGCGGTCCACGCCGCTGCGGGCGAACCGCTCGGCCACGTCCGACTGGTCCCCGGTGAGGATGTGTGCCGCGAAGTGTGCTGAGGCGCGCACGGCGGGGGCCGAGGAGGCGGTGGTGGAGACGTAGAAGGAGACCAGGGGCGGGTTCACGGACACCGAGGTGAACGAGGTGGCCGTGAACCCGGCAGGGCCCGGCACCGTGATCACGGTGACCCCGGAGGCGAGCCGTCGGAGGGTGCGGCGCAGCATGTCGGCACCGGAGAGGGCGGGTGCGGGCGTGGCATTGGTGGTGAGGGCCGTCATGAGGGTCTCCCAACGTCGGGATGCGGATGCGGATGCGGGTGGGTGGTGTCAGGCGGGTGCGGGCTCGGTGGTGAGCAGAGCCGCGAGAGGGCCGGTGCCCGGGACGGGCTCCGCCCGCAGTCGCTCCAGCCACTGCACGACGGCCGCGGCGACGGTGCGGTGTGCGGCGTCGTTGAGTACGTCGTGCACGCCGCCCCGTACCGTCGCCAGTTCCGCGACGGGAAGCGCGGCGGCGACGGTACGCGCGGCCGCTACAGGGCTGACCGGGTCGGCTTCCCCGTGCAGCACCAGTGCGGGGCTGGGCCATCCGGGTGCCGCAGCGGCGTCCCGCAGCGCTTCCGGGACGGGGCGGAAGAGCGCGCCGTGGCCGATGTCAGGGTCGGCGTCGAGACGTGCGCGGTGGACGGGGCAGGCGGTGCGGGCCGTCAGCTCCGCCTCCCAGTCGCCCTCCGGCCCGTCGGCCCCCGGCAACCCCGCCAGTCCCGGCAACCCCGCCAGTCCCGGCAGCTCCGGCAGTCCGGCCAGCACGAGACCGTTCGCGCCGACGGCCTCGGCCACCAGCAGCGCCTGGAGCGCACCCGTGTCCGAGCCCACCAGCACCACGGGTTCCACGGGCTCCGCATCCTCCGGCCCCAGCGCCTCGCGCACCGCCCGCGCCACCGCCGGGGCATCGTCCTCCGGCGTGGTGTCCAGGGCGTGCACGGTGTAGGCGTCCACGGCGAGCCGTCGGCCGAACCGCTCGTACACGCCGCCGTGTTCACCCCGCCCCGGCAGGACGACGAGCGTGCCGCGCCGGGTGAGTCCGGGCGCGGGGTGCCATGAGCGCGGCGCGCGGACGGTCTCGCGTACGCCGGACGCGTGCTCCGCGGCTGCGTACCCTGCGGCGGCCATCACGCACCACGCCCCGCGACGACGGGCGCTGACGGGACGTCAGGAGAGTGGTCCGGCGCGAGGGCGGGCGCCGTCGACGTCCGTGCGCGGTGTGCCAGTTCCTGCCGTACGAGCGGCAGCAGGTGGCGCCCGTAGTCGATGGCGTCGTCCAGCGGGTCGTAGCCGCGGATGAGGAGGGTCGTCACGCCGATGTCGACGTAGTCGAGAAGCGCCTGTGCGACGGTCTCCGGCGTGCCGACCAGCGCGGTGGAGTTGCCCGCCGCACCCGTCGCCGCCGCGGTCGCCGTCCACAGGGCACGGTCGTGCAGCTCGCCCTTGGCGGCCGCCGCCAGCAGCCGCCGCGAACCGACGTTCTCCGGCTGGCCGTCCGCACCGTCCGCACCGTCCGCACCGTTCACGTCGCCGGGACGCGCGCTGCCCAGCGCCTCGCGCGCGTGGCGGGGAGCGGTGAAGGAGCCCTTGGGCCCCTCGGAGCGGATCGTGTCCAGCACGCGGTGCGCGCGCTCCCAGGCCAGTTCCTCGGTGGGCGCGACGATCGGGCGGAACGAGACGCTGATGCCCGGCGGTTCGGTGCGCCCGGCCGCCGCCGCGGCATCCCGGATCGCGGCGATCTGCGCCGCCGTCTCGGCCAGCGGCTCGCCCCACAGCGCGAAGGTGTCCGCGTGCTTGCCCCCGACCCGGTAGGCGGCCTCGGAGGAACCGCCGAAGTAGAGGGGGATGCGCGGCTGCTGGTTCGGGCGCACCTCGGAGTGGAAGTCGGCGAAGCGGTAGAAGCGGCCCTCGTGGCTGAACGGCTCCCGCTCGGTCCACGCCCGCTTGAGCACATCCAGGTACTCGTCGGTGCGCGCGTACCTGTCCTCCTTGCCCAGGTAGTCGCCGTCGCGCCGCTGCTCCGCGTCCCGGCCGCCGCTGATGACGTGCACGGCCACGCGCCCGCCGGAGAACTGGTCCAGCGTCGCGAAGGTGCGCGCCGCCAGCGTCGGGACGACGAAGCCGGGGCGGTGTGCGACGAGCAGTCCGAGCCGTTCGGTGTGCGCGGCGACGTGCGCGGCCACCTGTGTGCCGTCGGGGGTGGAGGAGCCGTAGCCGATGAGGACGCGGTCGAAGCCGCCGTCCTCGTGGGCGCGTGCGAAGCGGAGCGTGTACGCGGGATCGACGAGCGGCCCGCGTGCCGCGCGTGTCTCCGACACGTCGTGCGTGCCGATCATTCCGATGAACTCGACGGGCATGGCCAGCCTTTCTGGAACGGGACGGGAACCGGGTTACGGGTGGGTGGCGGTAGTGGTGGCGGATGAGGGTGTCGCGCGGGACAGGGCCGCGCGGCCCGCCGCGACGAGCACGGTGTCGTCCTGGGGCGTGTGGACGCGGGAACACAGCACGTCGCGGTAGTGCCGTTGCAGCGGACTGGAGCTGGCCAGGCCCCTGTTGCCGGTGAGGGACAGCGCCTTCTCGACGGCGCCGATCGCGGCACGTGTGCCCAGCACCTTGGCGAGGCCCGCCCGCGCCACGGCCTCCTCGTCGCCCGCGTCGACGCGCGCGGCGAGACCGTCCACCAGCGCTTCGGCCCCCGTCAGGCTCGCCTCGATCTCGCCGACGGCCTCCTGAAAGCGGGGCAGCGTGGCCAGCGGCGCACCGAGAGAGGTGGGGACGCGCTCGTGGAGGAACCCCGTCAGCCAGTCACGTGCCGCCCCGGCCACGCCGAGGTAGAGGGCGGTGAGACCGAGGGCGTTCCACGAGCCGGTGACCGGATCGCGCGAGGGTGCCTCTTCCGGGGTGTGCAGGCCGGTGGTGTGTCCCTCAGGGACCAGGGCGTCGTGGAACTCGACGTCGTCGCTGCGGCTGGCGCGCAGCCCCAGGTGGTCCCAGGTCGGATGGACGGTGATGCCGGGCGAGTCGGCCCGTACGAGGAAGGCACCCACGCGCGCAGGGTCCTCGTCCGTACGCGCCCACACCAGCATCCAGCGCAGCCCGACGGCCCCGGTAGAGAAGATCTTCCGGCCGGAGAGCCGCCACCCGCCCCCGGGGACATGGGTGGCCGTGGTCGCGGGCAGGCCGCCGCGCGCCGGTGAGCCCAACTCGGGCTCGACACGGAGGGAGTTGAGCAGCACGGGCCGCCGCGACGACTCCGCCACCACCTCCTCGTACACGTCCTCGGGCCAGTGCCCGAGCCGGGCCTGCGCGGCGTGGGTGAAGAGGGTCATGGCGGTCACCAGCGCGACGGCCGGGTCGCCCGTGCCCAGGGCGCGCAGGATGCGCACGGTGTCGGCGAGCCCGGCGCCGGGACCGCCGTGCGCTCGTCCCACGGTCGCGGTGAGCAGCCCGGCCCGCCGCACGGTCTCGAAGCCCTCGGCGGGGAACGTGCCCGTACGGTCGTGCTCGGCGGCCCGCGCGGACAGCGCGGCGGCGACGCTCCGGAGCGTGCCGGGGCCGGCCGCCACCGCCGCAGTCGTGGACGGGGTGCCGGGGGAGGCGTCGGTGCGGGTCAACGGGGGCTTCCTTCCGTGGAGTCGGCCGGATGGCGCGGGGTGTGCCGGGCGGGCCGACGGGGTTCGTGGTGCTCGGAGCCGCGATGTGCCGGACCGTCTCCGTCCCCCCGCCGCTCCGCGCGCACCATGCGCGGCGGAGCGTGCACGGTGACCGGTGGCACCTCGCCGCTCCAGCGCTCCGCCTGTACGAGGGCGTGCTGTCCGGCGCAGCCCTGCGAGAGCCGGGAGGCGGGCACGTCGGCGGTGAGGACGTTCGGGTTGCCGTGGACGCACAGCGGGGGACCCTCGTGCGCCTCCGCACCGGCGGTGGCGGGCGACGGCAGCGGGTCGAACCAGGCGCCCGTCGCCAGCCTGACCACCCTCGGCCGCACGGCGTCCGTCAGCACCGCACCCGCCAGGCACGCGCCACGGTCGTTGAAGAGGCGCACCACGTCCCCGTCGCGGATGCCGCGCGCGGCGGCGTCGTCGGGGTGCAGCCACACGGGCTCCCGCCCCGCCACCTTGGCGGCGCGGCTGACGGCGCCCACGTCGAGCTGGCTGTGCAGCCGGGACTCCGGCTGGTTCGCGATCAGATGGAGCGGGTGGCGCTCGGCCGCCTCGCCGCCCAGCCACTCCTCCGGCTCCCGCCACACGGGGTGTCCCGGGCAGTCGTCGTAGCCGAAGTCAGCGACGGTGTCCGAGGCCAGCTCGATGCGTCCGCTCGGTGTCGGCAGCGGATGTGCGACGGGGTCGGCGCGGAAGGCGTCGAAGAGCGTGAAGTGGGTGGGGCCCTCCGGGAGCCGCACCTCACCGGCCGCCCAGAACGCGTCGAAGTCCGGCACACAGCCCGCGCCGGGCGACGCCGACGCACCCTCGGCCCCGGCCACCACGCCCGCGCGCCACTCCTCGTAGAGGTGGCGCAGCCACTCGCGCGCGGTACGGCCCCGCGTGAACTCCCGTACCGTACCCAGTCGTTCGGCGAGGGCGGAGAAGACGGCGTAGTCGTCGCGGGCCTCGCCGACGGGCGCGAGTGCGCGGCGCATCGCGATCAGATGGGTGTCGCGCCGTCCGCCGCCGATGTCCTCGCGCTCCTGGCCCGTGGTGGCGGGCAGCACGATGTCGGCGTGCCGCGCTGTCGCCGTCCAGTGCGGCTCGTGCACGACGACGGTGTCGGGCCGCCCGAAAGCGCGCTGTAGCCGCCCGAGGTCCTGATGGTGGTGGAACGGGTTGCCGCCCGCCCAGTGGACCAGCCTGATGTCGGGGTAGGTGTAGCGGGCCCCGTCGTAGTCGAACTCCTCGTCGGGGTGCAGCAGCAGGTCGGCGATCCGGGCGCAGGGGATGAACTCCCCTACGGGGTTGGTGCCTTGGGGAAGCGTCGGCAGCCGCAGTCGCGGGCCGTTGTCTCCGACGTCGCCCATGGACCCGTAGCCGTGCCCGAACCCGCCCCCGGGGAGCCCGATCTGACCGAGCATCGCGGCCAGGGCCAGCCCGGCCCACACCGGCTGTTCGCCGTACGGGGTGCGCTGGAGCGACCACGTCACGGTGACGAGCGTGCGCGAGCGCGCCATGTCCCTGGCCAGCGCGCGGATGTCAGCGGCCGGGACCTCGCACAGGGGCGCGGCCCACTCGGCGTCCTTGGCCGCACCGTCGGCCTCGCCCCGCAGATACGCGGCGAACGTGCCGAAGCCGCTGGTGCACCGCTCCAGGAAGGCACGGTCGTGCAGGCCCTCGGTGAGGAGGGTGTGCGCCAGCGCCAGCATCAGCGCGGTGTCGCTGCCGGGGACGACGGGGTACCAGCGGGCCCGGATGTCCTCGGGCAGGTCGGTGCGCAGCGGGCTCACCAGCGCGGCCCGCACCCCGCGCCCGGCGAGGGCGCGCAGCGCCACGGGCGCCGAGTGCCGGGTCACGCCGCCGGGCGTCACGTACACGTTCTTCTCGGGGATGCCGCCGAAGGCCACGATCAGCTCGGTGTTCTCGATGACCGTCGGCCAGGACGAGGCGGCCCGCAGTACCGCGTCCGCGTCGCCGACCACGTGGGGGAGCAGCACGTGGGAGGCACCGAGGCTGTAGGAGTCGCGGGAGGAGGTGAAGCCGCCCAGCGTGTTGAGGAAGCGGTGGATCTGGCTCTGCGCGTGGTGGAAGCGGCCCGCGCCGCCCCAGCCGTACGAGCCGCCGAACACGGCCCGCATGCCGTGCTGTGCCCGTACGCGCGCCAGTTCGTCCGCCACCAGGTCCAGCGCGTCGTCCCAGCCGACCTCGACGAACGGCTCGGCGCCACGTGCCCGCGTGGGTCCTGGCCCGTGCTCCAGCCAGCCGCGCCGGATCGCGGGCCGCCGCACGCGGGTGGGGTGCGTCAGTCCGTCGGCGACGTTGCCCAGCAGGCGCGAGGGCGCGGGGTCGCCGGGGTGCGGGGTGGTCTCGATGCGGCCGTCCTCGTGGACGCGCACGCCGAAGGCGCCCCAGTGGGAGGTGGTCGGCACGGTGCTCACGAGGGTGCTCCGTCCGACGCGACGACGCGTTCGCGCACACGCTCGCGCCACCCGGGCGCGTGGTGGCAGGCGGCCTCGCGGCCCCCGGTGTCCTGACGGGGGAGCGGCGCCGTACGGCAGTCGTCCGTCACGAAGGGGCAGCGCCCCGCGAACCCGCACCCCGCCGTCCCCGCCCCTGCCCCCGCCCACTCCGGCGCCGGGCCCGAGGGCCGCAGCAGTGCGACGGGCGGCCCGTGCCCGGTACGGACGCTCGGCGCGGAGGCGAGA
This sequence comes from Streptomyces sp. NPDC054796, assembly GCF_053611545.1. Classification (NCBI taxonomy): domain Bacteria; kingdom Bacillati; phylum Actinomycetota; class Actinomycetes; order Kitasatosporales; family Streptomycetaceae; genus Streptomyces; species Streptomyces sp. NPDC054796. The sequence continues at coordinate 31,460 of NZ_JBSHAO010000010.1, forward strand.
AGCAGCGCCGTGTACGGGTGCAGCGGACGCTCGAACACGGCGCGCACGGGCCCCTGTTCCACCAGGCGGCCCCGGTAGAGCACCGCGACCCGGTCCGCGATGCCCGCGAGGGAGCTGAGATCGTGCGAGATGATCACGATCGCCATGCCCTGCTCGCGCCGCAGCCGCTCCAGCAGTGCCAGCACACGGTTGCGGTTCGACGCGTCGAGCGCGCTGACGGGCTCGTCGGCGATCAGCAGCCGTGGCCCGGTCACGACGGCGCGGGCCAGCAGTGCCCGCTGCCGCTGGCCGCCGGAGAGCGCGCCGGGCAGCCGGTCGGCGAGTGCCGGGTCCAGGCCGACCGTGCGCAGTGCCTCGTCGACGCGTGACGTCAGCTCCGCCTCGCCGAGCCCGCCCGCCACGGCCAGGGGTTCGGCCACGCTCTGACGTATCGTCAAGTCGGGGTCGAGTGCGCGCAACGGGTCCTGGAAGGCGTACTGGAGCCGCCCCGTACGCCGGAACTCCCGCAGCCCGCGCCCCCGCAGCCCCGTCAGCCGCCGCCCCTCGAAGGAGACATGGCCCGAGCGGGGAGCGGTGAGCCCGACGGCGGTACGGGCCAGGGTGGTCTTGCCCGAGCCCGTCTCGCCGATGACGCCGAGGATCTCGCCCTCGCGTACGTCGAGGTCCACGCCGTCCAGTACCGGCGCTGCCCCGGAGGTGCGGCGCCCGAACGCGACGGTCACGCCGCGCAGTTCCAGCAGGGCCGCGGCGCTCATACGGCGGCCTCCCGTTGCCGCGCACCGTCATCGGAGCCCGCCGCGATACCTTCCGGGGAACCGGACAGCTCCAGCTCCCCGGCCCGCACGCACCGCACCCGGTGCCCCGGCACGGCCTCGCGCCACGGCACGGGGCCCGCCGTGCACGCGGGCGTCGCGAAGGCGCACCGGTCGGCGAACCGGCAGCCTGGCAGCTCGGCCCCCGCCTCGGGCGGGGCGCCGGGGATGACGTCGAGTTCGCGGCGCGACCAGTCCCCGACGGACGCGACACGCAGCAGCGCCTCGGTGTACGGGTGCCGCGGCCGGGTGAGCACCTGCTCGGCGGGGCCGTCCTCGACCAGCTCTCCGGCGTAGCACACCAGGATGCGGTCGCAGACCTCGGCGACGACGGCCAGGTCGTGTGTGACCAGGAGCAGCGCGAGGTCGTGCTCGTGGCGCATGCGCGCGAGGAGGGCGAGGACCTCGGCCTGGACGACGACGTCGAGCGCGGTGGTCGCCTCGTCCGCGACCAGCAGATCGGGCGCGCAGGCGGCGGCGACGGCGATCAGGACGCGCTGGAGCATGCCGCCGGACAGCTCGAAGGGGTAGCGGTGGTAGACGTCGGCGGGGTCGTGGAGGCCGACGGCGTCGAAGAGCGCGACGGCGCGCTCGGCCGCCTCGGACCGGCCGAGGCCGAGCTTGAGCCGCAGCGGCTCGGCGAGCTGGCGGCCCACGGTGAGGGACGGGTTGAGGTAGGAGGCCGGGTCCTGGAAGACGGCGCCGAGGCGGGTGCCGCGTATCCGGTTCCACTCGCGGCGCGAGAGGCCCGTCAACTCCTCGTCGCCCAGGGCTATCCGCCCCTCGGACACGTCGCAGCCCGGCGGGAGCAGGCCCAGCACGGAGCGACAGATGAGGGTCTTGCCGCTGCCCGACTCGCCGACGAGGCCGACGGCCTCGCCGCGCCGTACGCCGAAACTCACGTCCCGCACGGCGCGGGCACGCGCGGAGGCGACCGTCACGGCGAGACCGTCGACGGTGAGCACGGTGTCTGCCACCGCTCGGGGCTCAGTGGACTCAGTGGGCTCCGTGGGTTTCGCGGCTCGTACGGGCGCCGCGCTACGGGGAGGGGCCTCGGCCGGGGCCTCAGCGGACGGGGAGTGCGGCATCGGCTGCACGCTCCTTGTCGGTGTCGGCGGCGGTGTTGTCGGCGGTGTTGTCGGCGGTGTCGTCGTGCGCGCCCGGCGCGGAGGAAGCGGGAGCGGCGGTGTCCGTCGCGGAGCCCGCGTCGCGCACCGCGTCCGCCAGGAGGTTCAGCGCGCCCGTGGTCAGCACGATCAGCGCGGCGGGGAAGAGGGGCGCCCAGGGCTGGAGGGCGAGGAAGCCCAGGTCGGTCGCGAGCATGCCGCCCCAGGTCGCGGCGGGCGGCTGGACGCCCACGCCGAGGAAGGTCAGCGAGGAGACCACCAGCAGGCAGGTGGCCAGCGCCTGCGCCGCCGTCACCACCAGGGTCGGCAGGATCTTCGACGCGATGTGCGTACGCAGCACGCGCCACACCGAGGCCCCGAACAGCTCCGCCGACTCCACGTACTGCGCCTGACGCAGCCCGAGCGCGGCGGCGCGGGTCATCCGGAAGAACAGCGGCGAGTACAGCACGCCGAGCGCCAGCATCGCCTGGTGCATGCCGTTGCCGAGCGCGCCGACCACCGCGATGGCGAAGATCGTGAACGGCAGCGTCATCAGCGCGTCGGCAGCCCGCTGCGCCAGCCACTCGACGGCGGGCCCCAGCCACAGCGAGGCCAGGCCGGGCAGTACGCCGACGGCCATGGCGGCGGCCACCGCCTCCACCGCGCCGAACACCGAGCGGCCCGTGCCCTCCAGCAGACGGCTGAGGACGTCGCGCCCCAAGTAGTCCGTGCCCAGCGGGTGTTGGGAGCCGGGGCCCTGGAGCATGTCGTGGGGGTGCTGGGCGAGCGGGTCGTACGGTGCCAGCCAGCCGCCCGTCACCGCCAGCGCGGTCACTGCCAGCAGGACCAGCAGCGCGGCCTTCGCCGCGCGGGTGCGCCAGGCCAGTCGCAGCGCTCTCATGACGCGTCCCCCCGGTCGGTCTCCCGGCCCGTGGCACCGCTCACGCCACCGGCACGACTGGCACCGCGGCGCCTGGCCGTCGGGTTGAGGGCGAGGAGCAGGGCGTTGACGGCGATGTTGACGACCAGCACCACGGCGATCGTCACGAGCAACGTCCCCTGGATGACGGGGATGTCGTGCTGCTCCGCCGACTGGAGAGCGAGCTGCGCGAGACCCGGCAGGGCGAAGATCTGCTGGGTGACGACGGCGCCGCCCAGCAGCATCGGCACGCTCATGCCCAGCGCGGTCAGCGCGGGCGCGGCGGCGTTGCGCAACGCGTGCCCGAACAGCACACGCCGCGCTGAGAGCCCGCGCATCACGGCGCCGGTCACGAAGTTCTCCTGGAGCGTCCCCACCAGCGAGGTGCGCAGTTGCCGCGCGATGGCGGCTGCGGCCTCCAGGCTGAGCGCGGCGGCGGGCATGATCGTGAACGTGAGCCACCGCACGGGGTCCACGTCCAGCGGTACGTAGCCGCCCGCCGGGAGCAGCCCGAGCTTCAGCGAGAACACCGTCACCAGGACGATGGCGACGACGAAGCCGGGCAGTGTGCCGAGCAGGGTGCAGGCCGCCGTGACCGTGCGGTCCAGCCTGCTGCCCGGCCGCAGCGCCGCCGCGATCCCGGCACCGCCCCCGAGCAGCACGGCGATGAGCAGCGCGAGCCCCGCGATGGACAGGTCGACGGGGAGGGCCTGCGCGATGCTGTCGGCGACCGGGATGGTGGTGAACCAGGAGCGGCCCAGATCCCCGGTGAAGGCGTTGCCCAGCCACGACAGGTACTGCACGACGAGGGGCCTGTCGAGCCCGAACTCGTGGTTCATGCGGGCGATGTCGGCGGGTGTCGCCGTCTCACCGAGCACAGCCGCTGCCGGGTTCGCGCCGGACAGTGCGCCGAGGCCGAAGGTCAGCGCCGAGGAGAGCAGGAAGACGGTGCCCGCGACGAGGAGCACACGGGCGAGGGAGCGCGGAGCGCGCGCGAACCGTCGCCCGGCAGCACGCACGGCGACGCCTCCCGCGCGCCCGGCGCGCCCGGCACTCCCGGTCCTCTCCGGCAGGCCCGTGGCGGTCGCGCTCACGCGGCCTTCACCCCCTCGAAGCGCTGCACCACGGGCAGCCGGGGTATCGCGGAGACGCCGGGGTGGCGGGCGAGGACGCGCGGCACGGTGTAGAGGAAGACGTTCGGCATGCTCCGCACGGCCACCCCCGTCGCCTCGCGCAGCACCTGCCCGTAGCGGGGCGAGTCCACCGGGGTCCTGCGCACGGCGCGGGTCGCCGCGTCGAGTTCCGGTGTGGTGCGACGGGAGGGGTTCATCAGCCCCTCCTCGCCGAACAGCACCTGGAGCGTCTGGACGGCGGACTCGCGGCCCGCGAACTGGTCGATGTAGAGCGCCCGTGAGTGCTGCACGTAGACGAGTTCGCTGGCGCGCGACTCGGGGATGACCTCGATACGGGTACGGAAGCCGACCTCCTCCAACTGGGCCTGAAGCTGCTCGGGTATGCCCTGGGCCTGCTGGGTGGTGAGGGTCAGTTCGACGTCCTTGCCGCGCCCGGCCTTCTTCAGCAGCCGCCGCGCCCGCTCGGGGTCGTGACGGTACGCGTCCTGGAGCCCCGGATCGTGGCCCGCGTAACCGGGTGGGAACGGCTGGAGGCTGACGGTCCCGTGCCCGAACTGCTCGGCGTCCAGCAGCGCCTGACGGTCCACCGCGTACTTCAGCGCCTCCGCCACATCGGGATCGTCGAAGGGCTTCATCGAGGTGTTGACGTCCAGCACGCGCACCACCATCGACGGGATGAGCTGCACCTTCAGACCGGCCGCACGCGCGGCCGAGACCTGGCTGAAGGGGATCTGCGCGACGTTGAGCCGCCCGGACTGGAGGGAGGCGAGCGCGGTCGTCTCGTCGGGGGCCGGATACGCCTCGAAGCGGTCGACGGTGATGCGGTCCGCGTTCCAGTAGCCGGGGTCGCGGCGCAGGCTCGCCATGGAGTTCTGCGCGTAGGAGAGCAGCTCGAAGGGCCCGTGCCCGACGGGTGCGGTGGCCAGCGCCGCCTCGTCCTTACGGAAAGCGGCCGGGCTGACCACCATGCCGGTCTTGCCCGCGAGGAGCGTCGGCAACTGGTAGTCGGTCTCGGTGAGTTCGAGGACGACGGTGTGCCGGTCGGGGGCTTCGACGCGGCCGATGCTGGTGAGCTGGGAGGCGATCAGCGACTTGGGGTGGTTCTTGCCGCGCTCGATGCTCGCCTTGACGGCCCGCGCGTCCACGTCCGTCCCGTCGGAGAACCGCAGCCCGTGGCGCAGGGCAAAGGTGAGGGTGCGGCCGTCGTGCGCGTAGTGCCAGGAACGGGCGAGCGCGGGGACGGCGTTGCCTTCGGCGTCGAGCTGGGTGAGGCCCGAGTAGACGAGGGAGAGCAGATGCACGTCCCAGCCCTTGGAGGAGAACACCGGGTCCCAGGAGGAGGGCAGGTCCCAGCCCCAGCGCAGGGTGGTCGCCGAGCCGCCCGCAGCCGCGGTGGTGGCGACCCCGCCGCACGCGGAAAGCAGCAGCGAGGCCCCGGCCCCGAGGCCGAGCCCCAGCGCGGCGCGACGGCCCGGCGCGGTGCGCGGCGGCTGCGGGGAGGGCGGCGGAGGTGGCGGATACGGCGGGGACGAGGGTTCGGGCGGCGCGGGGGCGCTCATGGGTGAACGTCGCCTTTCGTGGTGTCCGCGCACGGCACGGCGTGGTCGCGGGCCCGTACGCGCAGCCGCGTCCCGGCGCTCCGAGGGCGCTACGGGAGCTGTGAGCTTGAGCTGTACGGACGTACGCGAGGACGCGACGGCCCGGCCCAGGGGCGGGGCTCGACGCGGCCGTGCGGCGAGAGGAAAGGGGAGGAAAGAAAGGGGGAGAGGGATCTCTGGCCGTCGCGCGCGGCCGCGGTGCCCGGAGGAAGGGGCAGCCACCGGTTTCCGGCCGGACCGGAACGGAGGGGCCTGCGCGTCAGAGGAGGGCGGCGGTCAGAGACAGAGCGCGCTACAGGTGCGCCGGAGGTCCACGTAGCGGCACACCACACCGGGGTGCGTCGGAATCATGCGCTCATACTGGCCCGGCGACGATGCCGCCGTCAATGGATACCTTTTGATGTCTCATTGGCTAAGACGCGGTCGACCTGCGGGTTTCCCATCTCGGACGGATCGCGGGGGAGTTGGCGTCCTCACGTGATCGCCTCGTCCGGGTGCAGCCACAGTGCCCCGTTGCCGGTCTCGATCCGCACGGCGTGGGCCGGGGGAGGGGAGCCGTCGGTCAGCAGCTCCCACTCCGGCTCCGTCATGCTGCGGTACCGCTCCAGCGCCTCGTGGGCGCCGCACGGCCGCACGGGCCGCGTCGCGGAGCCGTACCCGGATCCGGAGCCCGAGCCGGAAGCGACGGCGTCCAGTGCGGCCACGTACTCCTCGGGGGCGCGCCAGCCGGGCACGACCACGGTGCCGGACGGACCGCGCACGACGAGCGTGGGCAGCGAGTACCGCACGCCCACCTCCAGTTCCTTGACCCCCGCGCCGTGCGGATGCCGCGCTGGTGCGCGCAGCGACCGCGCCTCGGGCAGCGGGTCGCGCGCCTCGTGCCAGTCGTCGCGCACGGCGTCGAGCGTCGCGGGCTCGGCCAAGCCGGCGCGCAGCCGCGCGGTGTCGAGCCCCTTGACGCCGTCGACCGCCTCCAGCACGCGGTCCACGGTGTCGGCGGGCGTGCCCCTTACGAACGTGGACTCGCGCAGCCGTCGCAGCACCCGCTCCGCCACCTCGGGGCCCTGCTGCTCGGCGGCCTTCGCGGCGAGCGAGGCTGGCCAGCTGGAGGAGGCCACCCACTGGAGCCGGGAGGTGAAGGGGGCGCGGGTGTGCCGCGCTGTGCGGGCGATGAAGCCCGCGTACCAGGACGCCTCGGCCGCCGGGTCGGGCGGCGGGTCGTCGTCCTCGTCGAAGAGGATGCCGAAGACGCGGCGCCAGGTGGCCAGTCCGCGCGTCCGCTCCCGCAGAAGGCGGAACGTGGGCTCGCAGCCCCAGGCCCAGGGGCAGGCGGGGTCGGTGTACTCGGTGATCTCCACCCGGAGCCCGCGCCCGGCCGCTTCGTCCCCGGCCTCTTCGCGCTGGGCGGGTACGCCGGGGAGTGACGGGGGTGAGGAGGGTGAGGGGACCGGCGGTTCGGGGGCGTGCGGCGCCGGGTGCGCGGGATCCATGCCAGGTCACCCGGCCGTGACGGGGGCGGCCCCCATGACGACCGGCCGGGGGGACCCCGCCGCTCCCTCGCCGCCCTTGTCGCCGCTCACGTCGCGCACCAGATCGCTGAGCGTGGTCCTGCCGAGCAGCTCCCCCACGTACGTCTCCACGTCCCGCCACACGCCGGGCAGCCGGGCCGCAGCGCCGGGGTAGTCCAGGGCGCCGGGTGCCTGTCCGCGCAGGGTCAGCAGCTCGCCGTCCACGGCCGTGACCACGTCGGCGAGGCTGATGGCGACGGGCTCGCGGGCCAGCCAGTACCCGCCCTCGCAGCCGCGCTGGCTGCGCACGAGACCTGCCGCGCGGAGGTCGCGGAAGACCGACTTGAGGAACCGGAAGGGAATGTCCTGGGACGTGGCTATCGCCTCGCACGTGAGCGGCCGTGCGGCGTCCGCGGCCAGCTCCGCAAGTGCCCGGACCGCGTAGTCCGCCTTCGCCGAGATCTGCATGCCCTCCATTATTGCCACGGCCGTGGCCACGGCGGGTGGGCCGCGTCGGATCAGGGCAGTCGGACCGGTTCCGGAAAGGGGGTGTTATCGCTGGTCAGAGAATGGACACTTATTGACATCCTTTTTTCGGGTTCTTACGGTCTACGCCATGACCACGACCCCGCCCGAGCAGGGGCACGACGCGTTCCACCCGCACCTTCACGACACGGCGGCCCCGGGCGACGGCACCCCGCTGCGCCGGCGCCTGCACCACATCCGCGCGGACGGGCTCGACGGCGACACGGCGCAGACCGGCGGCATGCGGCGCTTCGCCGCCGTCAGCGGCCAGACCGTCGGCTCCGAACGGATCTGGATGGGCCAGACCCACGTAGCCCCCGACACATCCTCGGCCAACCACCATCACGGGGAGTCGGAGACGGCCATCTTCGTCGTCAAGGGGCACCCCGAGTTCGTGTTCCTCGACGACGGCGGCGGCGCGGGCCCCGCCGAAGAGGTCCGCCTGCGCACGGCGCCCGGCGACTACATCTTCGTCCCGCCCTACGTGCCCCACCGCGAGGAGAACCCCGACCCCGACGACGAGGCGGTCGTGGTCATCGCCCGCAGCACCCAGGAGGCGATCGTGGTCAACCTGCCGCACCTCTACGTGCTGGGACAGGGCGACGGTGAGGCCGAGGGGGAGGCACAGGGCCGGTGACGGGTGCGGCCGCCGGGACCTCGGGCCCCGCCTGTCCGCGCAAGCGCACCGCCTGGAGGGCCAGTTGGAGCGCGAACCGTTCCTCGTGCGAGGAGAGACGGTCGCCGTAGGCCGCCTTGAGCTGACGCATCCGGTAGCGCACCGTCTGCGGGTGTACGGCCAGGCGCTCCGCGACCTCCGTGGTGCTGTTGCCGCTCTGGAGCCAGCACAGCAGCGTCTCAGCGAGCCGCTCCCGCTGCGGCGAGCGGACGTCCCGCAGGGGCAGCAGACAGCGTTCGGCGAGGGCGTCCACGAGTGCGTCGTCGCGCAGCAGGAGCAGCGTCGTCAAGTGGTCGGCGCAGCGCAGCAGTCCGCTGCTCGGGAGCACGCCGCGACGGGCGAGGTCCAGCGCGTCCACCGCCCAGCCCAGGGAGCGGGCGCCCTCGGTGAGCGCCACCGCGGGGCCCATCGCGGCACGCGTCCCGCGCAGCGCTGAGGCGACATCGCGTCGGCGGCCCGCGCTGTCCGGGTCGGGCACGACGATGAGGCCGCGCCGTCCCTCGAAGCGGGTCAGGAACCCGGGCGGCATCATCGGCCCGCGCCGTCCCGCTCCCGGCTCCTGCGACGGCTCGTGGTCGAGTTCGGCGACGACGACGGCCAGCCGCTGCGGCAGCCGCCACTGCGCCGCGCGGGCCCGTGCGTCGAGGGCGCGGAGCGAGACGGGCGGGGAGGAGGTGAGCAGGGTGACCAGGTGGGCGCGCCGCCGCCGCAGTTCACCTGCCGAGCGAAGCCGCACCTCCTCGTGGCCGGTGGTGGCGGCCCGGCTCAGCTCGTCGAGCTGGAGGAACAGCAGCTCGCCGAAGGCGGCGACCGCCTCCCGCGGCAGCGGGCCCATGATCTCGGGGGCGTTCATCCGGCGCCAGACCACCTGGGTACCGACCCGGATCGCCGCGTGCAGGGATTCCAGGCCGCGCCCCTCGTCGGCCTCGGCGTGCCCGAGCCGCCGGTAGGTCGTCATGACAGGACCCGTGTCGGCGTCCGCGGCGGCCATCCTGGCGAGGAGCCCGTCGAGAGCCTGCTCGGCGCCGCGTTGCAGCGCGTGCGTGTAGGTGGCGTCCAGCGGGCGCGCGTAGGCGGGGATCCTGCGGCGGACCGCCGTGACGATCTCCTTGGCGATGTCCGCGACGTGCAACCGCACATGGTCGCGCAGTTCGGCCGGGACCCGGACTCGGTACGGCACTTGGTGCGGCACTCGGTACGGCATGGGCACACTCCCCGCACTCGGCGAGAGACACCTGCGACGAGAACTGACGGACGGCACGGGCGGCAGGCTCGGCCCGCCATACGCTGGACCAGCCGCACCGCGGACACCAGAGCCATGGCGCGCCCCGCCCCGGAATTCCGCACTCCGGTGACAGATCCGCGGCCCCGTCACTCATCCGTGTGAGCCCTCGCCCCACCCCGTAGCCGCGCAGCCGCACACTCGGACCGGAATTCCCCTGTCTGCGCGGGAGGCCGCGCTGTTGACTGTCTCCCGTCTCCTCGCCTGCCCCCTCATCCTTCCCGGAGCCCCCCCATGGAGCCCACAGGTGACGTGCTCGCCCGCTGGCCCTGGCGCGAGGTGCCCGTGCTCTTCGCCGACGTGCTGCGCCCCCGGGTCGAGGAGATCGCCTCGGAGATGCAGGCGGCGATCCGGCACGAGGTGCGCGTCTACCGGCAGCCGGAGCACTCCGCGGTGGGCCGGGACGTGTCGGCCGCCGTGCACTGCGCGCTGCGCCAGTTCGTGGAACTCACCGAGAACCCCGACAGCCCGCAGGGCCACCACGAGCTGTTCTTCCAGCGCCTGGGACGGCTGGAGTACCTCAACGGCCGTACGACGGACGGCATCCAGGCCGCCTACCGCGTCGGCGCGCGCGTCGCCTGCCGCCACTACGTACGCCTTGCGCACGCCGCCTCGCTGCCCCCGGAGACGGCCCTGCCGGTCACCGAGGCGGTGCTCGCGCACATCAGCGCGCTGTCCGACCTCGCCGTACGGGGCTACGCCGCGGCCCGCGCCCACGCCGCCGGGCACACGCAGCGCAGCCGCCGCGCACTGGCGGCGCGCCTGCTGGAACAGTCGGCCATGCCGCGCACCGAGCCGCTGTCCGCGCTGGCCGAGCAGGCGAAGTGGCCGCTTCCCGAGTCGGTGGCCTGCCTCGTGATGGGCCGCGCCGGAGGCGGCGGGCACGTGCTCGCCGCCTCCGGGCTCGACGAGGACGTCCTGGTCCTGCCGCAGGGCGGCGAACTGCTCCTCGTGGTCCCCGACCCCGAGGACGGCGGCCGACTGGACCGGCTGCGGGCCGCCGTGCGGGAGTACGCCGCCGCGCTGGGCCCCACCGTCGCGCTGGACGAGGCGTGGCTCTCCGCGTACTGCGCCCGCCTGGCCCTCCGGCACCGGAACGACCTGGGAGCGCCCGCCGACGTCCCCGTCGTCGCCGCCGACCACCTCCTCGACCTGCACCTGCTGTCCGGCGCGCACATGGGGCGGCTGATGGCCGACCGGCTCACCGAAGCGCTGCGCGCGCTCCCGCCGGGGAAGGCGGCCCGGCTCGCCGACACGCTCGAAGCACTGCTGACGTCGTGGGGACGCACGGCCCCCGAGGTCGCCGAAGCGCTCGGGGTGCACCCGCAGACCGTACGGAAGCGGCTGCGGCAGCTCGACCAGCTCTACGGGGAACGGCTCGGCGACCCCGCCTTCCGCACCGGCGCGCTGCTCGCCCTGCGCACGAGGGCGCTGACGCGGCAGCGGTAGCCGGTGGCGGCAGCGGTGGCGGAGCCGTAGCGCGCGGCGGGCCCGGGGAGCGGTCCGCTCAGTGCCCCCTGTCGACCCACTCCTGGAGGTGCGGTGCCTCCGCGCCGACCGTCGTGGAGCCGCCGTGCCCCGTCCGTACGACGGTCTCGGGCGGCAGCGTCAGCAGCCGCTCACGGATGGACTCGATGATCGTCGGGAAGTGCGAGAACGACCGCCCGGTGGCGCCGGGACCGCCCTGGAAGAGAGTGTCGCCGCTGAACACGGTGTCCAGGTCGGGGCAGTGCAGACAGACCGCGCCGGGCGCGTGCCCCGGAGTGTGCAGGACCGTCAGCACGGCACCGGCCACCGCGATGGCCTGCCCCTCGTGCAGCTCGCCGTCGGGGGAGCGGTCCGGGTGGGTCTGCCGCCACAGCGGGAGGTCGTCCGGGTGCAGCAGGATGGGCGCCCCGGTGCGGTCGGCGAGCGCGGGCGCCGCGTCGATGTGGTCGTTGTGCCCGTGCGTGCACACGATCGCGCGCAGCTTGCGCTCTCCGACGGCCTCGGCGATGGCGTCCGCGTCGTGCGCCGCGTCGATGACGACTGCCTCGCGGTCGTCGCCGACGATCCACACGTTGTTGTCCACGTCCCAGGTGCCGCCGTCCAGCGAGAACTGGCCGGAGGTGACGAGGTGGTCGACGCGCGCCGCCATCAGAGCACCACCACCGAACGCAGCACGTCGCCCTCGTGCATCCGCTCGAAGGCGTGCTCGACCTGGTCCAGCTCGACGGTCTCGGTGACGAAGGCCGCGAGGTCCAGGCGGCCCTGGAGGTAGAGGTCGATGAGCATCGGGAAGTCCCGCGAGGGCAGACAGTCCCCGTACCAGGACGACTTGAGCGCGCCGCCGCGCCCGAAGACGTCCAGCAGCGGCAGCTCCAGCCGCATGTCGGGCGTGGGCACCCCGACCAGGACGACGGTCCCGGCAAGGTCGCGGGCGTAGAACGCCTGCTTGTACGTCTCGGGACGGCCGACCGCCTCGATCACGACGTCGGCGCCGAAGCCGCCGGTCAGCGCGCGCACGGCCTCGACGGGGTCGTCGTCCCGCGAGTTGAAGGTGTGCGTGGCGCCCATCGACTTGGCGGTCGCCAGCTTGCGGTCGTCCACGTCGATCGCGATGATCTTCGCCGCGCCCGCCAGCCGCGCTCCCGCGACGGCGGCGTCACCGACACCGCCACAGCCGATGACGGCGACGGAGTCGCCGCGCCCGACCTGCCCGGTGTTGATGGCCGCGCCGATACCGGCCATCACCCCGCACCCCAGGAGCCCGGCGACGGTGGCAGGGGCCTGCGCGTCCACCTTCGTGCACTGGCCCGCGGCGACGAGCGTCTTCTCCGCGAACGCGCCGATCCCCAGCGCGGGGGACAGCTCGGTCCCGTCGGTCAGTGTCATCTTCTGCTCGGCGTTGTGCGTGTCGAAGCAGTACTGGGGGCGCCCGCGCAGACAGGCGCGGCACTGGCCGCACACGGCACGCCAGTTGAGGATCACGAAGTCGCCCGGCGCGACCTCGTCCACGTTCTCGCCCACGGACTCGACGACACCGGCCGCCTCGTGTCCGAGGAGGAAGGGGAAGTCGTCGTTGATGCCGCCCTGCTTGTAGTGCAGGTCCGTGTGGCAGACGCCGCACGCCTGCACCCGCACCACGGCCTCTCCCGGGCCCGGATCCGGGATCACGATCGTCTCCACCCGCACCGGTTCGTCCTTGCCCGGAGCGATGACTCCGCGTACTTCCTGCGCCATGCTCGCGCCCTCCTCATGAGTCGGGGGAGGCCGTACCGCCCCCTTGCGGACGTGCGGCTCCATGAGATCACGCCGGAAGGGGGCGCGTCCCCGTGCCGTCGCGGTGGCGTCCCCGTGCCCGGTCCGTGGGTTCGTTGACGGCGCGGCGACAATGGATGCCGACCATATGGATGTACGACGAAACAAAAGAGAGCCAGGACCGCCGTGGACACCCCCAGAAGAGCCGCAGGAGACGACGCGGCGGACGACATACCGGCGCGAGAGCCCGGGACGGAGCCGGAGCCGGAGCCGGAGCCGGAGTCGGAGCGGAAGCGGGGCGGCTGGCGCCGCTGGGCGATGGACACCCGGCCGCTGCGGCACCCCGCCTTCCGCCGTCTGTGGACCTCGACCACGATCACCGCGGTCGGCAGCCAGCTCACCGCGGTCGCCGTGCCCAAGCAGGTCTTCGACATCACGGGCTCCTCGGCCTGGGTGGGCTACGCCAGCTTCGCCGGGCTCGTCCCGCTCGTGGTCTTCGCGCTATGGGGCGGCGCGGTCGCGGACAGCGTCGACCGGCGCAAGCTGCTGCTGGTGACGAACGCCGGGATCGCCGTCACCTCGCTCCTGTTCTGGGTACAGGCGGCGCTCGGCATGGAGTCGGTCTGGCTGCTGATGGTCCTCCTCGCCCTGCAACAGGCGCTGTTCGGCATGAACGCGCCGGCGCGCAGCGCGTCCATCGCCCGCCTCGTGTCCGCCTCCGAGCTGCCCGCCGCCAACGCGCTCGGCTCGACCGTCGCGCAGACCGGCATGGTCGTGGGGCCGCTGCTCGCGGGCGCGCTGATACCCGTCATCGGACTGCCCGAGCTGTATCTCGTCGACAGCCTCGCCCTGTGCGCCGCCGTGTGGGCGGTGTGGAAGCTGCCCGCGCTGCCGCCGCTGCACAGTTCGGGGAAGGAACCCGTGAAGCGGCGCGCCGGGTGGCGCGAGGTGGCCGCCGGCTTCCGCTACATCGCCGCGAGCCAGGTGCTGCTGCTGTCCTTCCTCGCCGACGTCATCGCCATGGTGCTGGGCATGCCGCGCGCCCTGTTCCCGCAGCTCGCCGCCGGTACGTACGCGCCTTACGGCGAGGGCTTCGCGCTCGGGCTGCTGTTCGCCGCGATCCCCTTCGGGGCAGTGGCGGGCGGACTGCTCTCGGGCACGTTCTCGCGCGCCCGCCGGCACGGGCTGATGGTGATCGGCTCCGTGGTGGTGTGGGGGCTGGCCGTCGCGGGGTTCGGGCTCAGCGGCAGCCTGTGGTGGGCAGCGGCGTTCCTCGCGGTCGGCGGTGTGGCCGACATGGTGTCCATGGTGTTCCGGGGCGCGATCCTCCAGTCGGTGGCCACGGACGACATGCGGGGCCGCATGCAGGGCGTGTTCACCGTGGTCGTGGCGGGCGGGCCCCGGCTGGCCGACCTCTTCCACGGCACCGCCGGCTCCGTCTTCGGCACGCGCACGGCGGTCACGGCGGGCGGGCTCCTCGTGGTGGTCGCCATGCTCGCGCTCGCGGTCGCGATGCCCGCGCTGCGGCGCTACCGGATCTGACCCGGCCCCCTCCGTGGGGGAGGGGGCCGGGGGGCCGGGCACGTTCCGGGGTCAGATCTCGCCGCGTGCCATCTCCAGCAGCCGGTCGAGGACGCCCGCGTCCACACGTACCCCGTCGTGCGCGTGCGTGTTGGTGATCCACGGCCGCAGCCCGCGCACCGCGTCCGCCGTCTCCAGCGCGTGGCCGCGGTCGACGAACATGTCGTCGTAGTAGACGGCGGCGACGACCGGGACCTCGTTCGCCGCGAGCCGGTCGAGGTCGTAGAGCGCGGGCCAGTCGGCGCGCTCGGCCAGCAACTGGGCCGCGTCGCGCAGCGGCACGAGCGCGGGGTCCTCCTCGAACTGCCAGGGGTAGATCATCTCGCCCGTGAAGCGCAGCGGCCCGTCCGTGTCCGGTGCGAAGGCGGGGAACTCCTCGCGCACCCGGTGCGCCGACCACGCCGTGGGGCTGCCGCCCTGCGCGTAGATCGGCTCGTGCAGCACCGCGTAGAGGGGGCGCTGGGCGAAGGAGACGGTGGCGTCGACGCCGCGCAGGAACGTGTCGGACAGCTCGGGGCCGCGCGGCCCGGTCACGAACGCGCCCTCCAGCAGATAGTGGAGGGCGTCGAAGCTGGACGCCTGGCCGAAGTTGATGCCCATGGTCTGGAAGCGGCGCACGCTGAGCCGCTCCCCCGACGGCGTCCGCACGTCGTGCGCCGCCAGATGCGCCGCCACCTCGTCGGCGAGGCGCTGGTCGCCGGGGTAGCGGTCGAAGTAGCGGGCGTTCTGGGCGAGGGTGCGGGCGTAGGCGGCGCGGTAGACGTCGTCGGCGTGCCCGGTGAGGGTGGGCAGCCCGCCGGTGATGAAGACCTGGTCCAGACCCTCGGGCGCCAGGCTGAGATACGTCAGCGCGCAGAAGCCGCCGAAGCTCTGGCCCAGCACGCTCCAGGGCCGGTCCCGCTCGCGCTCCCCGTGCCGCTGCTCGTTGAGGTGACGGCGCAGCAGTTCGGCGTCGCGGACGATCGAGTCGGCGCGGAAGTGGCCCAGATACGCGGCCGTCGCGGCGGCGTCCCCGTGCACGGCGAGGGTGCGCCGGTCGGCGGGGGTGCTGCGGCCCGTACCGCGCTGGTCCATCAGCACCACCCGGTAGTCCTTCAGCGCCCGCCGCAGCCACGCGCCCGCCGCGTGGGGCCGCTCGGCCCGGCCGCCTGGCCCGCCCTGGAGCCACAGCAGCAGGGGCAGCACGTCCCGCTCGCGGCCCGCCGCCGTCACCTCGCGGGCGAACAGGGTGATCGACGGCCCTTCGGGGCGCGCGTGGTCCAGCGGCACGTCGAGAGTGTGGTCGGTGCAGACGAGGCCGTCGTGACGGTAGGGGGCTGTGGTCATGGTGGCTGCTCCAGCGGTCGGCGGGACGGACAGATGGTACGTACGCGGTGTGTGCGTATGGGCTGGCGGGGTGCGGGCGTACGGCTGGGGTGCGGGCGTACGGGTGGGGTGTGCGCGTACGGGTGGGGAGGGACCGGCGACCGGCCCCTCCCCACCCCGTGTCCGCGCGGTGTCAGTAGCCCGCGACGCCCAGCTCGCGGCAGATCTCCACCAGCTCCGGGTGCACATAGCGCCCGTCCACCTCGATGGCCTCACCGTCGAGATAGATGGAGGGGCCGAGCACGCTGCCGTCGGTGTGCGCCGCCGCGACCCACGGCTCGCCGCCGATCCAGACGCCCTTCGTGCCGATGCCCAGCTCGACGCAGCCGAAGACACGCTCGTCCTCGACGATGCGCCCGGTGGGCGCGAGCACGCCCGGGTTGAAGCCCAGCGACCAGTGCGCTACGCGGAACATGTCGGGGTCGTCCCAGGACTCCATCCAGCGGCGGAAGGTGTCCGCGTCCTGGCCCCCCTCGATGGCCGTGACCACGCCCTTCTCGACGGTGCAGCGCACGGGCGAGCGCAGCAGACCCAGTTCGTCCGGCGGCCACAGGGCACCGTCGAAGACCAGGACGCCGTCCTGGGTCTCCTCCAGCGGGTTCCAGGAGATCTGCCCGGAGAGCATCACCGTCTCGCCGGGCTTCTCGGCGGGCTTGCCGCGCAGGTTGACCGGCCGGTCGCCGTTGCGGCCCGTGATGTCGGTGCCGTTGGCCGAGGTGATGCGCACCTCGTCGGCAGCCTCCAGCAGCCGCACCAGTGCCTTGCCCAGCCGTATGACGCCCTGGAAGTCGGGGCGTCCGACCGTCGCGACGAGCATGTGCACGTCCATCGCGGTGAGGTTGGTGTAGCGGCAGCCGTTCGCCATCGCGGTGCGGAAGGCGTCCGAGTGCATCAGATACGAGACGGCGAACTCGATCCACACGTCGGCGTCCGCGATGGCACCGGCGACGGGACGCGGCGGCTCCATGGACGAGCCCGGCAGGGTCTCGTACCAGACGACGACGGGGTGCGCGCCCGCCGCCGCGACGGCCTGCGCCGTGGCGTCGACGACGCGTCGGTCGCTGCTGGTGTCCCCGGTGAGGACGACGTGCTCGCCCGGCTTCACGAGCATGACCTGCTCGACCAGCTTGCGGGCCGCGAGGGCGAGTTCGAACCCGAGGTACTCACTGCGGGGTTCGAGTCGGCTGTGCATCTCCATGGTGCTCTTCTCCTGGTAGGGAACGGGGTCGGGGGAGTGGTCTCGGGATGAGTGGCCTCGGGCGCCGAGGGGTGGTTACTTGGCGCGGAGGATCTGCGCGGAGTCGCCGAGCGAACTGCCCGCGATGAGCCCGGCGCCCACGAGGTTCAGCTCGGTGTCGGCGGAGGGGCCGCGCAGCCTGCGGTAGACGACGCGTACGGCGAGCGCGGCCAGCACGAGCCAGCAGGCGTGCGGGGTGAGGATGAGCAGACCGGTCGCGAGCATCACGCCCATCTGGCGCCGGGGGCCGCCCAGAAGCTGGATCAGCGCGCCGGGCACGGCCCACAGCAGCATGGTGCGCAGCACACCGGGTTCGCCGAGCCCGTGCCGCACGGTGTCCGCGTAGACGGTGGCGACGGGCGGGATCAGGCCCTGCCGGAAGTAGGACTGCCACAGCAGCGCGACGACGGCGAGCGCGGCGGCGAAGCCGATCAGCGCGGCCCGGAACTGCTCGCGGCGGCCCTCGCGCTCGTACGGGTCCCAGGGGCGGTGGTCGCGCCGCAGCAGCCACCCCGCCTTGAGGTCGTAGCCCATGTCGGCGAACGCGGGCCCGGTGGCGGAGACATAGCCCACCAGCAGGGCGAGCGGCACCGAGGGGATGCCGATGAGGAGCCCGGCGACGAGGAAGATCAGCGTGACCGCGAAGGAGGGGAACCAGCCGGACTGCATGGCCGCGAGCCCCACGATCAGCTCGTGCACCAGGGCCGCGAAGGCGGCGAACAGCACCCAGCCGAGCAGCCCCGGCAGGCTCATCTCACCGAGCAGCCCGCCCGCCACCGCGAGCACGACGGCGCCCGCGGTGAACAGCGCGTAGCCCTTCAGCAGGGAGGCACGCAGGGCCCGCTCGTCCACGGTGTACGCCGCTTCCGGAGCGTTCTCCGGAGCCGTCGCCCCGTGCGCCGCCGCATCGGTCGGCCGCGTATCGGCGCCGCCCTTCCCACGGCGGCGCACGAGCAGCACCACCGCCTGCCCGAGGGCGACGACACCGGCGCCGACCATCACACCGTGCGGCACGTACCCGGTGCCGAGGTCGGTGCCCAGCAGACCGGGCCCGAACTCGCGCAGCCCGAGGCCGATGCCGAACATCAGCAGCGCCCAGATGTTGCCGAGGAAGGCCACACCGGCGGCCGAGAGCGGCAGGCTGAAGAACGTTCCCGCGAGCCCGGCGAGGGTGCCGCCCGCGAGGACGACGGCTCGCTTGCCGCCCTGGTCACCGGCCTTGATGGTCTCGGCGGCAGCGGTGCCGGGCGGCCATGCCGCGTCGGCGGGCAGTAGCCGCGAGCCGAAGGAGCGGTACAGCACCCAGGCGTCGACGAGCAGCCCGATGAAGGCCCCGGCGAGCATCGGCCACACCAGATCGCGGCGGCCGAAGACGTACGGCACGGCCACCGACGTCAGCAGCGCGTTGGCCGCGGCGAAGGTGGCGGCCGAGATGGCGCTCTGCGCGAGGTTCTGACGGTGCACGGAGCGCATGCGGCGCAGCCCCGCGAGCGGGATGCGCCCGATCAGCATGGCGATGAGGGCGCCCACGACCGAGGTGTTCGCCGAGATGCCGAGCTTGGCGACCAGATCGACGCCGATGACGGCGCCCACCACGGAGAGGACGGCGAGGAGGACGAAGAGGAACGGTTCGCGCACCCGGGGGTGGGACGCGGCGGCCTCGGAACCGGAACCGGAGCCGGAACCGGCGCGTGGGGCGTGTGGTCCGGACGGGCCTTCTGGTGGTGCGGGGAGAGACACGGGACACCTCTTCACGAGGGCGGGCACGAGGGCATGACAGGGGAAGGCGACGGCCGTGCGGGTGCGCGCGCCGCGGGGTGGAGGCGCGCGAGGGGTGCCGTCGGCACGGGGAGAACCGGTGGGACCGGTGGGGGGGGCGGGTGGCGCGGGGGTGGGCGCCGGGGCCGGGAAGGTCAGGACCCGAAGGCCGCCGTGGCCTCCGAGGCACCGTCGAGCACGAGCCCTGTGAGGTCCCCGGCCGACCGGGAGACCCGGTGCGCGGGGCCGATGACGGTGAGCGAGGCGGCGATGCTCCCGGCCTGGAAGACGGGCGCGGAGACGGCGGTCACCGCCTCGTCGTACTCGCCGTGGCTGACGCTGTAGCCGTCGGCGCGCACCTGCTCGTAGCGCTCCAGCAGCGCGTCGACGCCGGTCACGGTGTGGTCGTTGAAGCGCTGGAGCGGCGCGGCGCCGAAGATCTGCCGGATCTCGGGCTCCGGGTAGTACGCGAAGATCGCGTGCCCCGAGGCCCCGGCGTGCCCCGGCATCAGGGCGCCGACGATGGCCGTGTAGCGGACGGGCCCGGTGCCGTCGACGGCGGCGGCGCAGCGGTAGCCGCCGCCGTTGGGCACGTTGAGGACGACGCTCTCGCCCGTCTCCCGCAGCAGCCGGGCGAGCACGGGCCTGACCAGGGAGGGCAGCACGCCGCTGTGCTCGCCGACCCGCGCCAGCCGGGAGACGGCGGGCCCGAGCCGGTAGCGGCGGGTGGTGCTGTCGCACAGCAGGAACCCGCGCGCGGCGAGCGTCGTGAGCAGCCGCTGTGCGACGGCCTTGTCCCAGCCGTGGTGCCTGGCCAGTTCGCTGACGCCCCACTCGGGGCGCTGCTCGGTGAAGGTGAGCAGGACGACCAGGGCCCGGTCGGCGGTCTGGAGGACGCCCTGCTGCGGCGCCTTCGCCTTCGCCTGGGCCCGCGCCGTCTCCGCGTGCGCCTGCGTCTCCGCTTCGCCTCGCGTCTCCGCGTGCGTCTGCGACCGCGCCCGTGCCCGCGTCTCCGCGTGCGCCATGCGCCCACCTCCTGCTGTGCCGGTGCTGGGCCGTAGGCCCGGCGTGCTGCTCGATGACCGGCGGGGGTGTGCCGCCCCGCCCGGTGCGCTCAGCGCAACGGTGTTGCGTTGTGAGGCGAGAACTATGTGCACGAGGGCGGAACGTGTCAAGGGTTCGGCGGGCCGGGATTCGGCGAACCGGAATCCGGCGGGCCGGGGTTCGGCGGTCCGGAGGCCCGGGGGCGGATCAGGGCACGATCGAGTCCACGTAGCCGCCGTCGACGCGTACCGCCGCACCCGTGGTGGCCGACGCGAACGGCGAGCTGAGGTAGACGACCATGTGCGCGATCTCCTCCGGCTCGATGAGCCGCTGGAGGAGGGACTGCGGCCGGTGGGTGCGCATGAACTCGCGCTGCGCCTCCTCCCAGGGCAGGTCGCGGTCGACCAGCTCGTAGACGAAGTCCTCGACGCCCCCGGTGTGCGTGGGCCCAGCGATCACCGAGTTGACGGTGACCCCGCTGCCCGCCGCCTCCTTCGCGAAGCCGCGCGAGACGGCCAGCAGCGCCGTCTTGGACATCCCGTAATGGATCATCTCGGCGGGGACGACGAGGGCCGAGTCGCTGGCGATGTACTGCACGCGCCCCCACGACCTGTCCGCCATGCCGGGCAGATAGGCGCGCGTGAGCCGGACGGCGGCCAGGACGTTCACCTCGAAGTAGCGCCGCCACTCGTCGTCGGTGATCTCCAGCGCGGGACGGGCGCCGAAGATGCCGAGGTTGTTGACGAGGATGTCCGCCTCCGGCAGCTCCCGCAGCACGTCGTCCGTGCCCTCGTCGGTGGACACGTCCCCGGACGCGGCGACGAACCTGCCGCCCGGGACCTCGGCGCCGAGCCGTTCCACGGCCGCGTTGACGGACCGCTCCGTACGCCCGTTGACGCCCACCCGCGCCCCGGCCCGCGCCAGTCCGGCGGCGATGGCCGCGCCGATTCCCTGGGTCGATCCGGTGACCAGCGCGGTCCTGTCGGTGAGATCGATCTGCACGTCGTGGAACCTTTCCGAACGAGATGCCCCCGGCAGCCGGGGACGGGGCTCCCCACAGTCTGCCCACCTGCGCCGCTCCACGGCCCGGCCGGGGGAGCTGTCGGCCGGCGGATGTTTGCTGCCAACGGGTGAAGAGGTGGAACTCTTCGCGCGCTGAGGTGTTGGTCAGGTCGATTCGACATTGGACCGGCCGTTTTCAGAGGGGTTCGAAATGATCAAGCATGCTCTCGCCACCGTTGTCGGTGCCGCCGCGGTCGTCGGTGCGGCCTCGCCCGCGATGGCCATCGGTAACGACGAAGGCACCCGTTCGGTCAACGGCAACGGTTCGACCGAGCGGATGGGCGACCACGGCACGCACGGCAACCACAGCCCGCAGAACCAGCTCATCCAGGGCTCGCTGAACAAGCTGTGCCTGGGCATTCCCGTCGAGGCGAACCTGGGCTCCCTCGTCGGCCTGATCCCGATCACGGTCCAGGACATCAATGTCCTGTCCTCGCAGCAGGACCAGCAGTGCGCGCGGAACTCCGCGCAGCAGAAGGGCGACGAGCCGCTCTCGCACATTCTCAATGACATCTCGGCGCTCTCGGGCAACGGCACCGGCATCCGCTGACGCACCCCTCTCCGCGGAGGAGCGGCACCCCGCCCGGAGAGCCGCTGTCGCGGGGATGATTCCTGCCATCGGGTGAATAAGTGGAACTCTTCGCGCGTAGAGGTGTTGATCAAGTCGATTCGACGTTGGATCAGCCGTTTTCAGAAGGGTTCAAAATGATCAAGCACGCTCTCGCCACCGTTGTCGGTGCCGCCGCCATCGTCGGTACGGCCTCGCCCGCGATGGCCATCGGCAACGACGAAAGCACCCGTTCGGTCAACGGCAACGGTTCGACCGAGCGGATGGCCGAGCACAACACGCACGGCAACCACAGCCCGCAGAACCAGCTCATCCAGGGCTCGCTGAACAAGCTCTGCCTGGGCATCCCGATCGAGGCCAACCTGGGCTCCCTCGTCGGCCTGATCCCGATCACGGTCCAGGACATCGACGTCCTGTCCTCGCAGCAGGACCAGCAGTGCGCGCGGAACTCCGCGCAGCAGAAGGGCGACGAGCCGCTCTCGCACATTCTGGATGACATCTCGGCGCTCTCGGGCAACGGCACCAGCAACCGCTGACGCACCGCTTCCCGCCACCCGCCGAGGGGCGGCACTCCACCCGGAGTGCCGCCCCTCGGCATGAGCGCGCAGGGCACACGAGCGGAACCGGAGCCTCCCGGCCCCCGGCCCCCCGCCCTCCCGCCCCCGCTCCCGGTGGCAGCCCCGCCCCGTTTCCCCGAGGCTGAGACAGGTCCACGGAGCCATGGGCTTCCACGTCCAGGCCGGATCCGGGCCACGTTCTTGAGGAGGGCGGCCAGCGATGTTCCCCCGGCGCCCTCCCGCAGGACCCCCCGAGGCGTTCGGCGTCGCCCGGAAGCACGAGCGGGCCCGCCCCGTGCGCGGGCCGCTGTCCTGGGCCGACGCCCTTCCGGCGGTACTGATCGTCATCAGCCTGTGCGTCCAGGCGGCCACCCCGCCGGAGATCACCGGCGCACCGCTGCTGGCGGCGGCACCCTTCGTCGCCGCTTACCGGATGACGCTGCGCGCCACCGTGCTGATCGGGGCGCTGGTGCTGGCGATCGGCGCCGTCGAGGTGCTGGCGACCGCCGGACCCACCGTCCCGCACGGCTTCGTCGACCTCGGCGAACTCGCCGTACTCGTCGTCGTCAGTCTGGGCCTGTGCCGGGTCCGCAGACGGCGGGACGCGGAGCTGGCGACGGCGCAGGTCGTCGCCGAGACCGTGCGGCAGGCGGTGCTGCCGCCGCTCCCCGCGCGCTGCGGGCCGCTGGAGGTGGCCGGACGCTACGAGCCCGCGTACGCGGCGGCCCGCATCGGCGGCGACCTGTACGCCGTCGCCAGGACCCGCTACGGCGTCCGCGTCCTGGTTGCGGACGTGCGAGGCAAGGGGCTCGGCGCCATGTCCGCCGTCGCCGCGACGCTGGGCGCCTTCCGCGAGGCGGCGCCCCGCGCGCCCGACCTGCCCGCGCTCGTCGGCTGGCTGGACGAGTCCGACCAGCGCTGGAAGCGGCAGCTCGGGGACGCCGGGGCACTGGAGGCCGACGAGCGCTTCATCACGGCGCTGTGCGCCGAGGTGTCCCTCGACGGACGCCGCCTGCGCACCCTCCAGTGCGGCCACCCCGCGCCGCTGCTGCTGCGGGACGGCGAGGCGCCGCGCACCCTGCACCCGGCGGCTGAGGGGCTGCCGCTGGGGCTGCGCGACCTGGCCCCGTCCGGGAACAGCGGCACCCCGCCCGTCCGCGAGGACGCGCTCGCGCCCGGCGACACCCTGCTGCTGTTCACGGACGGGGTCGTGGAGGCCAGGGACCGCGCCCGCGTGTTCTTCGACCCGGTGGCCTTCTGCACGGGGCTCGGCGCGCCCTCGCCGCGCGCGACGGTCGACGCGCTGGCCGATGCCGTGCTGCGGCACAGCGAGGGCGTCCTGGAGGACGACATGGCGGTCCTCGCGCTCTCGCTCCCGCGCGAGTGACCCGTCCGCGTATACGGGGACGGCACGGCCACTTCCCCGTACGGGTGATCCGCGCCGCGCCCGCCGAAGGGGCCGGCGGAGCGCCGTACCGCGTCCGTACGGGGCCGCGACACTCCGTCGAACGGCCCAACCCCCCGCGCGCCAGGCGGCAGTTGAGCCGCGCGGAGCGCGTACGGGCGGACCATCGTCCGATGAGCCACGTCGCCGCCCGCTGGGGCCGCCCCGGTGCCCCTGCCTTCGCCACCGTCGCCACGCTGTGCGCCCTGCTGCTGACCGGCACGGGCACTGGGACGGGCGCACAGCCGTCCGCGCTCGCCGACGGCCGCCCGGCACCCGCGGACCACAGGGACCGTGTGTCGGCCCGCGTGGACGCGCTCTACGAGAAGGCGCAGCGGGCCACGGCGCGGTACGAGCGCGTACGCGCCAGGACCGACGCGCAGCGCGCCACCGCGGCACGGCTGCGGGCCTCCGTCGTGCGCGCGCAGGTGAGGATGCGCTTCCTGCGCCACCAGACGGGGATCATCGCGCGCGGCCAGTACCGCGACGGCGGGTGGACGCCGGGCGTACGGCTGCTGACCACCACGTCGCCCGAGGCGCTGCTGGAGCGGCTCAGCAGCCAGCGGCGCGGCGACAGGGCGCTGAGCATGCTGCTGCGCAGCACCCGCCTCACGCAGCGGCGGCTCACGCGGGACAGGGCCCGCGCCCAGGCGACGCTGCGCGCGCTGGAGACGAGCGTGCGGCACCAGCGCGCCGTGCAGGCCGCCGTCGAGCGGCGGCTGGCGCGCGCCGAGCGCGAGCTGCGCCGCACGGTACGCGAGCGCGGCTCCGGCACCGGGCTGCTGATGAGCACGTCGGGCGGCTGCCCGTACGGGGAGCTTTCGGGCGGGGAGGGCGAGCCGGACAGGGCGGGGGGCCGGGGGGAGCGGTGGGTCGCGCCGGTGGACGCGTACGAACTCTCGGCGGGCTTCGCCTCCTCCGGCTCCCGCTGGTCCCAGTTGCACACGGGCCAGGACTTCGCCGTCCCGACGGGCACCCCGGTCCGCGCGGTGGGACCCGGCACGGTGGTGTCCACCGGGTGCGGGGACGCCTTCGGGAACCAGATCGTGCTGCGGCACGAGGACGGCTATTACACGCAGTACGCGCACCTGTCCCTGCTCCAGGTCAGGGACGGCGACCGGGTGCGCGCGGGACAGCGGATCGGCCTGTCGGGCAACACGGGCAACTCCACGGGGCCGCACCTCCACTTCGAGGTGCGGGTCACCCCGCGCATGGGCTCGGGCATCGATCCACTCCCGTGGCTGCGCGGACACGGCGCGACGGTGTGAGCACTGCGGCGCCTACGCGAGGCGGGCGGGGCGGCGGGCCGGCCGTGGACCTGTGGGCCCGTTTTCGGCACCGCGCCGGGGCGTGCCGGGCCGAGATGCCGTGCGGGCCGACCTTTGCGATGGTGGAGGAGGACCCGCCGTCCGGCTCCGGAGGCGGCAGGCAGCCGGTCGCGAGGGCTGCCTCCGCGCCCCCGTCGGCACGCGTGTCCCGTCCCTGGGGCCTCCAGGGACCAGTGCTTCGGTCAGCAGGCACAGCCGCGGGAGCGGACCACCCGCTCCGCCGCCAGGGCCCGTGCCTGCTCCCGCCCCGCTCGGCCACCGACCGCGTGACCAGGGAGTGAGCGAAGCCCATGAGCACCACCCAGCTCCGTACGCGGCGCAACCGCCACCCGCACCACGACGCCCCGGACACGGCGGAGGACTTCGCACGTGCCGTACGTCTCCCGGACGGGCCGGAGAAGCACCGGCTCCAGCAGGACATCGCGGCGGCCTGGCTGCCGATGGCGCACCGGCTGGCGCACAAGTACCGCAACCGCGGCGAGGCGGTGGAGGACCTCGAACAGGTAGCGGCGCTCGGCCTGGTGAAGGCCGTCGAGCGCTACGACCCCTCCCGCGGCTGCGCCTTCGAGAGCTTCGCCATCCCGACCATCGTCGGCGAGCTGAAGCGCCACTTCCGCGACAACCTGTGGGACCTCCATGTGCCCCGGCGCGTGCAGGAACTGCGCAACCGTGTGCGCGGCAGCGCCAAGGAGCTGAGCCTCACCCTCGGCGACCGCTCGCCCACCGTCGCCGAACTCGCCGAGCACACCGGGCTGTGCCCCGAGGACGTCCAGCTCGGCCTGGAGGCGCTGGAGAGCTACAGCTCGCTCTCCCTGGAGGCGGAACTGCCCGGCGGCGAGGACAACTACAGCCTGCTGGACACGCTCAGCAGCGAGGAGCCGGGCTACGACCACGTTGTCGACCGCGAGGCCGTCAGGACCCGGCTGCGTCACCTCCCCGAGAGGGAACGGCAGATCCTCTACCTGCGCTTCTACTGCGAGATGACGCAGTCCCGCATCGCCCAGCGGTTCGGCATCTCGCAGATGCACGTCTCCCGCCTCATCAGCGGCGCCTGCCGCCGCATCCAGGAGGAGGTCGACGCGGGCGAGGGCGGGACGCCCACGGCCTCCGTCGCGTCCCCGGCGCGGCGGAGCGAGCACGCGGCGGTCTGAGACGCGCACGGTCTGAGGCGCGCCGGACCCTCGTCCGTCGTCCGCTTCGTGAGCCCTGCCCCCGGTGACGCTCAGGCCGCGAGGACGGAGAAGAGCGCGCCGTCGGGGTCGCGCAGGGTCGCCGCGACACCCAGGGACATCGGCGCGGGCTCCGCGAGCACGGTCCCGCCCGCCGCGAGGGCGGCCTTCGCCGCGCGCTCCGCGTCGGGGACGCGGAAGTAGACCTGCCAGCGCGGCCTGACGCTGGGATCGGGCGCCGCCTCGACGCCGCCCCCGCGCAGCCCCGCGACGGTGTGGCCCCCGGCGCGCACGAACACCTCGTTGGTCTCGTACTGGTACGCCACCTCGCAGCGTCCCGTGGCGTCGGCCCACTCGAAGACCTCGCCGTAGAAGACGGCCGCCGCGAACGCGTCCCGCGTGCGCAGCTCCAGCCAGGCGGGGGCCCGGCCGCTGCCGACCTCCCAGTGGGGGAGGGTGTCGCCCTCCCAGAGCCCGAAAGCCGCGCCCGAGGGATCGGCGGCGAGCGCCGCGCGGCCCTCGCCGAGGCGGAGGGGGCCGACGCCCATGGTGGCCCCGCGCTCCCGGATGCGGGAGGCGGCGAGGTCGGCGTCGTCGACACGGAAGTAGGCGCTCCAGGAGACCGGCATCTGCCACGAGGTGGCCAGCTCGCTCAGCCCGGCGACGGCGAGCCCGTCGTCCAGGGCCACGCGGAAACCGGGCCCGAAGGAGCCGGGCCGGAAATCCCAGTCCAGGACGGAGCCGTAGAAGCGCTCCGCCGCCTCCATGTCCCGGGTCATCAGGCTGACCCAGCACGGCGTACCGCATGCCGTAGCCATGAGCGATTACCTCCACCGTGGGGGAGCGACCCCGCGTCGCCGGGGAGACCCCGGTCCGCGTGGTCACGCGGGTGGCCGCAGCTCCGCGGCTTCCCTTCCATCGTCGGCCCTGCCCGCCGCACCCGGCAAACGGACGACGGCGTACGAGCGCGGGCCGCCGCGCGCCGGATGGCGGAGTGCGCCCGGGAGCCGGACGGCCAGCCGGGTGCCGGGCGGTTGCGGCGGCGGGCTCAGGACAGGGAGCGCGAGGACGGGAGGCGCATGTCCACCTGGCCGCGCGGCCCGTTCGCGGCGTCGCCGCCGAGCCCGTGCGTGAGGTTCCACCAGGTCGCGTCGCCGCCCTCAAGGTGCTTGAGCAGGATGCCCTCGCGCAGCCCCCAGGGGCAGATGGTGACCGTACGGACGCCCAGCAGCTTCATCGCGGTGTGCGCGATGACGGCGCCCGCCAGGGACTGCGCCCCGCGCGCCGCCGAGATGCCCGGCAGCTCGGCCCGCTCGTCGGCGGGGGTGTCGGCGAGCCGCCGCACGGTGGCGCGCAGATCGCGCCGGTGGAGCAGACGCTGCGCGAAGGGGCCCTCGCGGCCCGGCGGGGCGCCGCACAGCCGGGCGAGCTGCTGGAAGGTGCGTGAGGTGGCGACGCAGGTGAGCGGGCGTTCCCACTGCATGCGCGCGGCGAAGTCGCGCAGCCGGTGGCGTACCTCGCGGCGCACGGCCCGCAGGGCCTCCGGGTCCGGAGGGTCGGACTCGCCGAGGAACTGCCGGGTGAGGTGCCCGGCGCCCAGCGGCAGCGAGACGGCCAGATCGGGCACACCGCTGCGCCCGAAGCCCACCTTCAGCGCGCCGCCGCCGATGTCCAGCAGCAGCATCGGGCCCGCGCGCCAGCCCATCCAGCGGCGCGCCGCGAGGAAGGTGAACTCC
Organism: Streptomyces sp. NPDC054796; assembly: GCF_053611545.1. Taxonomy (NCBI): domain Bacteria; kingdom Bacillati; phylum Actinomycetota; class Actinomycetes; order Kitasatosporales; family Streptomycetaceae; genus Streptomyces; species Streptomyces sp. NPDC054796. The sequence continues at coordinate 59,108 of NZ_JBSHAO010000010.1, forward strand.
GCCTCGGCCTGGCCCGACATCACACACAGGGGGACCCCGGTGCGCTCGCGCACGGTGCGCACCACGTCCTGCTTGTTCGCGGCGTCCCGCACGATGGAGGTGGCGAACACGAGCGGCTCGGCGCCCCAGCGCCGCGCCTCCCCGTGGGCCTCGCCCACGGCACGGGCCAGCTCGCCCACGGCCTCCTCTGAGAGGGAGCCGTCGGGTCCGAGGTGGTCTGCCAGGCGCAACCGGTGCTTGGCCGTGTGCAGGGGGAGCGGAACAGCTCCGTCCCCTTCAGCCACCAGCAGCCTGACCGTGCGCGAACCCACATCGACAACGCCTAATCGCATGGTCAGCTCGGTACCCCTCACCTCCGGCGCGTACACCCTGGTGACCACCCGGAGTTAACCGTTTATTCACCTTTCACGGGGCGGGAGAGCGCGGCGTCGCGGGGCTGGGAGCCGCGGTTCCGGGCGGTGCGGGCCGACTGCTCCGGCACCCCGGTCCTGCCGTGCCGGGCAGTGCGGGCGGTGCGGGCGGGCCCGGTGGACCGGGTGGGCTGTGCGCGGTGTGTGGAACGGGGCGGGCGGTCGTCGGCAGGGTCGGCAGGGTCGTCCGAAGAGTCGGGGTCGTCGGCGGAGTACGCCTGGGCGCGGACGAAGGCGTGGACGAACGCGAGGGGGTCGGCGGGCATGCTGCCTCCAGCGGTGGGGGCCGGGCGGGGGACGGACCTGTCAGGGCGTCCGCTGCGCCGCCGCGCCTGCCTCGGCAGGCGTTCGACGTGGCGCGGCGCCCCCGCCTATGCGCTCGCCCGCCCGAGTCCCGGCGTCCCGGACCCGTGTGCGGCGGACGGTCCCCATGTCCTCAGCCCCTTCGCGCTCGTACGGCACCGTGGCCTCCAGCATCGCCACGGGGCGTGAGGCACCGGTGAGCGCGGGATGAGGGAATCTTCATGCGCCGACCCCCTCCCCGTATCCCCCCGCACCGTTGCCGCTCAGGGCAGCGGTGTGCCCCCGGTGGCGTTGAGGATCTCGCCGGTCACGTAGTTCGCGTCGCGCGAGGCCAGGAACACGTACGAGGGCGCCAGCTCGGCGGGCTGCGCCGGGCGCCCCAGCGGGCTCTGCTCGCCGAAGTGCGAGGTGTCGGGCAGTGTCGCCGGGATGAGCGGGGTCCACACGGGGCCAGGGGCCACGGCGTTGACGCGGATGCCGCGCTCGGCGAGATTGGCCGCCAGACCGTGGGTGAAGGTGACGATGGCGCCCTTGGTCGTCGCGTAGTCCAGGAGGTGCGGACCGGGGCGGTACGCCTGCACCGAGGTCGTATTGATGATGCTGCCGCCCTCCGGTATGTGCGGCAGCGACATCTTGCACAGCCAGAACATGCCGTAGAGGTTGGTGCGCACGACGCGGTCGAACTGCTCGGTCGTGATGCCGTCGATGCCGTCCTTCTGCGCCATCTGGTAGGCCGCGTTGTTCACCAGCACGTCGATGCGCCCGAACTCCCCGACGGCGCGGTCCACGAGCCGTCGGCACTCGGCCTCCTCCCTGATGTCGCAGGGCACGGCCACCGCGCGGCGCCCTGCGTCCTCCACCAGCCGGGCCGTCTCGCGGCCCTCCTCGCCCTCTTCGGGGAGGTGGCCGAAGAGGACGTCGGCGCCCTCGCGCGCGTAGGCGAGCGCCACGGCCCGGCCGATGCCGGAGTCGCCGCCGGTGATGACGGCGCACTTGTCCGTCAGCCGCCCGCTGCCCCGGTAGGAGTCCTCGCCGTGGTCGGGCCGCGGGTCCATGCGCTCCGTGTCGCCCGGGTGCGGCTGGTCCTGCTGCGCGAAGGCGGGCTTGGGGTGCTGCTCGGACGGGTGGTCGCTGTGGCCGCCGCGCTCGCCGTGGCTGCCGGGGCCGTTGCCGTCGGTGCGGGGGGTGTTCATGGGTGCCTCCGGTGTCGCGGGCCTGTCTCGTTGAAGCGCCGGGAAGCGCGGTCGTTGAGGGCGCTCAGTGCCGCCTGCCACCTGGTGCGTCCCGCGCCCTCCCCGCGCGCGACGAGTGCGCCCTTGACGGTGCCTCCGCCGCCGGGGGCGGCGTCGGGCAGCAGCCGTGCGACGACCGAGTTGACGCGCGTGACCAGCACGGGCGCGAGCCCGTACGCCTTGCCGCCCAGTTTCGCCGCCGGGGTGAGCACCAGCCTGGTGCGCCTGCGCTCGACGGCGGAGACGATGCGCTCGGCGGCGCGCTCCGCGTTCATCGAGAGCAGCGGCAACCCCGCGAGTGTGGCGAACCAGGCGTACTCGCGGTCGGCGTCGCCCCCGAACTCCGCCTGGAGATGGGAACCGGTCCGCATCAGCCCGGGGCGTACGGCGGTGACACTGACGCCGTGCTCCGCCTGCTCGGTGCGCAGCCCCTCGGCGAGTGCGCCCACGGCCGACTTCGCGCACGAGTAGGGCAGCAGATGCGGGACGGGGAGCAGCCCGCCGACCGAGCCGACGAGCCCGAGCCGCCCGCCCACGCGGCTCTCGCGCAGATACGGCAGGGCCTCCAGCGAGGCGTGCAGGGCGCCGAAGAACATCGTGTCCATGGCGTCACGGAAACCGTCGGCGCCGGTGGCCTCGGCCGGGCCCACCTGGATGATGCCGGCGTTGGCCAGCACCACGTCGAGGCCGCCCTGCCGCTCGGCCGTCGCGGCCACCAGATCGCGTACCGCGGCGCGGTCCCGTACGTCGCACACGCTTCCCGTGACCGTGCCGCCGCCCGGCCGCTCCCGCAGCAGTGCCACGGCGCGCTCCAGCTCCTCCTCGTCGCGGGCCGCGATCGTGACGTCGCAGCCCCGCTCGGCGCACTGTCGCGCCAGCAGCAGCCCGAGGCCCCTGGAACCGCCCGTCACCAGGACGGACGATCCGCGTAGCGTCCCCATGAAGGTTCCCCTCTCAGATGCGGAGGTGACTGTCTCCGGCGGTTCCCCCGATCCGTCCCGTCACACACGGGGCCCGCGTGTTCATGGACTGGCGGAGGGGGAAGCCGGACGGGATGGTGAAGAGCATGAACGGCCAGGAACGTGACGTGCACGGCCAGGAAGGCGACGGGACGGCGCTGATCGTCATCGACATGATCAACGCCTACGAGCACCGCGACGCGGCGGAGCTGATCCCCTCGGTGCGGCGCGCGCTGCCGCCCATGCGGCGGCTGATCGACCGCGCGCGTGACGAGGGCACCCCGGTGATCTACGTCAACGACAACTTCGGCAGGTGGCGCTCGCACCACGACGAGATCCTGGACACCGTGCTCCAGAGCCCGCACTCCGAACTGGTCGAGCCCATCCGGCCCGACGCCGAGTCGCTGTTCGTCGTCAAGGCACGGCACTCGATCTTCTACCAGACGCCGCTGGAGTATCTGCTGTTCCAGCGCGGCATCCGCAGGGTCGTGCTGTGCGGGCAGGTCACCGAGCAGTGCGTGCTGTACTCGGCGCTGGACGCCCACATCCGGCACCTGGAGGTGTGCGTGCCCCGGGACGCGGTGGCCCACATCCACGAGGACCTGGCCGACGCGGCGCTGCGCATGATGTCCCGCAACATGTCGGCAGAGGTGTGCGGGGCCGACGAGGTGGTGCTGAAGACCGGGGGCTGACGCGGCGGCACGCGCCGCCCCGCTGACCCGTCGCCCCGCTGACCCGGCCCCGGGAGGGCCGGGCCGGGACCCGCCCGTGTCAGGGCCGCAGCACCACCTTCACCGCGCCGTCGGCCTTCTTCTGGAACATGTCGTACGCGTGCGGCGCCCGCTCAAGCGGCAGGTGGTGCGTGGCGAACTCGTCGACGCCGAGCACGTCCTCGTCGGTGAGCAGCGGCAGGATGTCGGGCACCCAGCGCCGCACGTTGGCCTGACCCATCCGCATCTGCACCTGCTTGTCGAAGAGGGTGAGCATGGGCAGCGGATCGGCCGCGCCCCCGTACACGCCGCTCAGTGAGATCGTGCCGCCCCTGCGGACGATGTCGATGGCGTGGTGCAGGGCCGAGAGCCGGTCGACGCCCACCGTCGCCACGGCGCGCTCGGCCAGCCTGCCGGGGAGCATGCCGCCCAGGGTCTGCAACAGCTTGCCGCCGGGGCTGCCGTGTGCCTCCAGGCCGACGGCGTCGACGACGGAGTCGGGCCCGCGCCCCTCGGTGAGGTTGCGGACGGCACCCGGGAGGTCCTCGTGGTGCGTCAGGTCCAGCACCTCCACGCCCCACGCGCGGGCGCGCGCCAGCCGCTCGGGCACCAGGTCGACGCCGATGACGCGCTCGGCGCCCCGCCGCAGCGCGATGCGGCAGGCCATGTCGCCGATGGGCCCGAGACCGAGCACCACCAGCGTGCCGCCCTTGGGCACGGCCGCGTACTCGACGGCCTGCCACGCGGTGGGCAGCACGTCGGACAGGAACAGGTACCGGTCGTCCGACGGGCCCTCCGGGACCTTCACCGGGCCGTAGTGCGCCTGCGGCACCCGCAGGTACTCCGCCTGTGCGCCGGGTACCGAACCGTAGAGCTTGGTGTAGCCGAAGAGCGGCGCGCCCGACCCCTGGTCGCGCACCTGCGTGGTCTCGCACTGGGTCTGGAGGCCCCGGTCGCACATGAAGCACGAGCCGCACGCGATCTGGAACGGCACCACCACGCGGTCGCCGGGCGACAGGTGTGTCACCTCGGCGCCCACCTCCTCGACCACGCCCATCGGCTCGTGACCAAGGATGTCGCCCTCCGTCATCAGCGGGGTGAGCACCTCGTACAGGTGCAGGTCGGAGCCGCACAGGCCGCTCGACGTGATCCGGATGACCGCGTCGGTCGGCTCTTGGACGGCGGGGTCCGGGACCTCGTCCACCCTCACGTCGCGCTTTCCGTGCCAGACGAGTGCCTTCATCAGAGCCACCACCTCCGCTCGGGGCCCTCCGCGTACCCGTGCCGGGACCCGTCATACGTGACCCGATGTGCGTCCGCGGTCCGCCACCTCGGCTGCGCCTTACGGGCCCATCTCGCCGGGGCGACGTGTCAGGTGCCCCGAGCGGGGAACTGGTGGTCCGCACACACGGCACCCGGGTGCGTACGGCACCCGGGCGCGGCGGCGGTCAGGGCCGACCTGTGGGAGGACGTGGGATGGGCGTGCGCACCTGGATCCAGGACTGGCCCGTGTACCGGCAACTGGCCGGGGCGGATCCGCTGGGCAGAGGCGCGGCCGTGACCTCGGCCCGCACCAGGAACCTGCGGGCGCGCACGGACGAGGCGGACCGGGTCGTGAAGTCGGTCTGCCCCTACTGCGCCGTGGGCTGTGGCCAGAACGTCTATGTGAAGGACGACGAGGTCGTCCAGATCGAGGGCGACCCGGACTCGCCCGTGAGCCGCGGACGCCTGTGTCCCAAGGGTTCGGCGACCCTCCAGCTCACCACGGGCGACGCGCGCCGCCACGAGGTGCTCTACCGGCGCCCCTACGGCACGGACTGGGAGCGGCTCGACCTGGACACGGCGATGGACATGGTCGCCGAACGGGTCGTCCGCACCCGGCGCGAGACGTGGGAGGAGGAGCGCGACGGGACGCGGGTCAACCGCACGCTGGGGCTGGCCACCCTGGGCGGCGCGGCCCTCGACAACGAGGAGAACTACCTGATCAAGAAGCTGTTCACGGCCCTGGGCGTGGTCCAGATCGAGAACCAGGCCAGGGTCTGCCACAGCTCGACGGTCGCCGGGCTCGGCACCTCCTTCGGACGCGGCGGCGCCACCACCTTCCTCCAGGACCTCCAGCACTCCGACTGCATCGTCATCGAGGGGTCCAACTTCGCCGAGGCGCACCCCGTCGGCTTCCAGTGGGTGATGGAGGCCAAGGCGCGCGGCGCGAAGATCATCCACGTCGATCCGAGGTTCACGCGCACCAGCGCACTGGCGGATCTGCACGTGCCGCTGCGCGCGGGGACCGACATCGCCTTCCTCGGCGGCATCATCAACCACGTGCTGCGCACCGGCTCGGAGTTCCGCGAGTACGTGCTGGAGTACACCAACGCCTCGACCCTCGTCGGCGAGGACTTCCAGGACACCGAGGACCTCGACGGCATCTTCTCCGGGCTCGACGAGGAGACCGGGCACTACGACGTCGACACCTGGCAGTACGAGGGCGGCCTGGTGCAGGCGGCGGCGGGGGAGCGGGACGCGCTGTACGAGGAGCGCGCGGACGCGCCCGCAGATGGTGCCGGTGCCGGTGACGGTGCCGACCGCCCGCCCGGCGACACGGACCTGCCGCCCGCCGACAGCGCCAGGACCGGCGCCTCGGGCCACGCCGAGTCGCACGGCTCGGGCGGCCCCGCCGTCACGGGCCCGCGCCGCCACGACCGCACACTCCAGCACCCGCGCTGCGTCTTCCAGCTCCTCAAGCGCCACTACGCGCGCTACACGCCCGAGCTGGTCGAGGAGGTCTGCGGTGTGCCGCGCGAGACCTTCCTGGAGGTCTGCGAGGCGCTGGTGGCGAACTCGGGCCGCGACCGTACCTCCGCCTTCGCCTACGCGGTGGGCTGGACGCAGCACACCGTCGGCGCCCAGTACATCCGCACCGCCTGCGTGCTCCAGCTCCTCCTGGGCAACATCGGCCGTCCGGGCGGCGGCATCCAGGCGCTGCGCGGGCACGCCAGCATCCAGGGCTCCAGCGACATCCCCACCCTGTTCAACCTGCTGCCCGGCTACATCCCGATGCCGCACGCGCACGCCCACGAGGACCTGGACACCTTCGTCCGTGCCATGCGCACCGACAAGGGTTTCTGGGGCGAGATGGGCGCGTATCTCGTCAGCCTGCTCAAGGCGTACTGGGGCGAGGCGGCCACGGCCGAGAACGACTACCTCTTCGGCAACCTGCCCCGGCTCACCGGCTCGCACAGCACCTACGAGACCGTCCTCGCGCAGCTCGACGGCGTGTGCAAGGGCTACTTCCTGCTGGGCGAGAACCCGGCCGTCGGCTCGGCCAACGCCAGGATGCAGCGCCTGGGCATGGCGAACCTCGACTGGCTCGTCGTACGGGACTTCTCGCTCATCGAGTCGGCGACGTGGTGGCGGGACGGCCCCGAGACCGAGACCGGCGAGCTGCGCACGGAGGACATCGGCACCGAGGTCTTCTTCTTCCCGGCCGCCTCGCACACCGAGAAGGCCGGGTCCTTCACCAACACCAACCGCATGCTCCAGTGGCACCACCCGGCCAAGGAGCCCGACGGCGAGGCGCGCAGCGATCTGTGGTTCATGTACCACCTGGGCAGGCGCGTACGGGAGAAGCTGCGCGGCTCGACGGCGCCCATGGACCGCCCGGTGCTCGACCTGACCTGGGACTATCCCGTCGAGGGGCCGCTGGAGGAGCCCGTCGCCGAGGCGGTGCTCGCCGAGATCAACGGACACGGGCCCGACGGCGCCCCGCTGACCCGCTATCAGCAGTTGCGGGACGACGGCTCGACATCGTGCGGCTGCTGGATCTACTGCGGTGTCTACGCCGACGGCGTGAACCAGGCCGCACGCAAGAAGCCGCACACCCAGCAGGACTGGATCGCCGCCGAGTGGGCCTGGGCCTGGCCCGCGAACCGGCGCATCCTCTACAACCGCGCCTCGGCCGACCCGGAAGGGGCGCCCTGGAGCGCGCGCAAGGCCCTCGTGTGGTGGGACGGCGAGGACGGACGCTGGACGGGCCACGACAACCCCGACTTCATCGAGGACCGGCCGCCCTCCTTCCGCCCGGCCGCCGACGCGACGGGGCCCGACGCGCTCAGCGGTGTCGACCCGTTCATCATGCAGGCGGACGGCAAGGGCTGGCTGTTCGCGCCCGCCGGGCTCGTCGACGGGCCGCTGCCCACCCACTACGAGCCGCAGGACTCCCCGGTGCGCAACCCGCTGCACCCCGGGCAGCAGCGCAGCCCCGTCCGGCAGACCTTCGCCCGCGAGCACAACCGCTACCACCCCAGCGGCGACGACGCGGGCTCCCCGGTCTTCCCCTACGTGGTCACCACCTACCGGCTCACGGAGCACTTCACGGCGGGCGGCATGACGCGCTGGTCGCCGTATCTGGCCGAGCTGCAACCCGAGTTCTTCTGCGAGGTCTCCCCGCAGCTCGCCCGCGAACGCGGCCTCGACCACGCCGGATGGGCCACCCTCGTCACGGCGCGCGGCGCCGTCGAGGCGAGGGTGCTGGTGACCGAGCGGATGACCCCGCTGAGGGCGGGCGGGCGCGACATCCACCAGATCGGGCTGCCCTACCACTGGGGCGCCAACGGGCTCGTGCGCGGCGACGCGGCCAACGAACTGACCTCCGTCGCGCTCGATCCCAACGTGCACATCCAGGAGGTCAAGGCACTGACCGCCGACATCCGTCCGGGCCGCCGCCCGCGCGGGCCCGCGCTGCGGGAACTGCTCGACGCGTACCGGACGCGCGCGGGCATCACGGAGCACACCGGAACGGAGGTACGGGGATGACCGGCTCCCTCGTCGGCCGCAACCTGCTCGCGGGGGCCGAGCCCGACCCCTCCGGGGACGCGGGCCACACCGGGCACCCGGAGCGTGTCGGCTTCTTCACGGACACTTCGGTCTGCATCGGCTGCAAGGCGTGCGAGGTGGCCTGCAAGGAGTGGAACGCGCTGCCCGAGGACGGCCTCGCGCTCACGGGCATGAGCTACGACAACAGCGAGGGCCTGGGCGCCTCCACCTGGCGCCATGTCGCGTTCATCGAGCAGAGCAGGCCGCTGGGTGTCCCGGCCACTGACGCCGCCGTCGACCACGGCGACGTGGACGTGTTCGCGCTCGCGGCGGGCGGCCCCGCCGCCCCGGCCGAGGTGACGGAGCCCGGGGAGGCGCCGCCCGCGCCCGAGGGACGCACCGAGCTGCGCTGGCTGATGTCCTCCGACGTGTGCAAGCACTGCACCCACGCCGCCTGCCTCGACGTGTGCCCCACGGGCTCCCTCTTCCGCACCGAGTTCGGCACCGTCGTGGTGCAGGAGGACATCTGCAACGGCTGCGGCTACTGCGTGCCGGCGTGTCCCTACGGCGTCATCGAACAGCGGCCCGAGGACGGCCGCGCCTTCAAGTGCACGATGTGCTACGACCGGCTCGGCGCGGGCCAGGAACCGGCCTGCGCCAAGGCGTGCCCCACGGAGTCCATCCAGTTCGGCCCCCTGGACGAGCTGCGCGAACGCGCCGCCGCGCGAGTCGAAGAACTGCACCGGGCCGGAGTGCCGGAGGCGCGGCTCTACGGCCACGACCCGGAGGACGGCGTCGGCGGCGACGGTGCGTTCTTCCTCCTGCTCGACGAACCCGAGGTCTACGGACTGCCGCCCGACCCCGTCGTCACCACTCGCGACCTGCCCGCGATGTGGCGGCACGCGGGAGCCGCGGCACTCACCCTTCTCGGGGGCCTCGCCGCCGTGTTCGCCGCGCACGCGCGTCCCTGCGGCGGTACGGGACGGAGGGGCGCCCTGTGAGCGCGGCGGAACGGCGCGACGGAGGCGGCGGGGGCGGCAGGCGCGGACGCCGGGGCAAGGGCAGGGGCAAGGGCGAGCGGACGGTGGTGCCGGACGCCGAGTTCACCTCGTACTACGGCAGGCCCGTCCTCAACACCCCCGCGTGGAAGCCCCTGAACATCGGCGGCTACTTCTTCCTCGGCGGTCTCGCCGGAGCGGGCTCGGTCCTCGCGGCGGGCGCGGATCTGACGGGCAGGAGCGCCACGGCGCGGGCGCTGAAGGTCTCCTCGACGGTGGCCGTCGCGGGGTCCGCAGCCGCGCTCATCCACGACCTGGGCCGCCCTGCGCGCTTCGTCAACATGCTCCGCGTCCTCAAGCCCACCTCGCCCATGAGCGTCGGCTCCTGGCTGCTCGCCGCCTACGGCCCGGCCGCGGGCGCCGCCGCCGTCTCCGATCTCACCGGACTGCTGCCGCGCGCCGGACGCACGGCGACCGTGGGTGCCGCGCTGCTCGGACCCGCCGTCGCCGCTTACACCGCCGTGCTCGCCGCCGACACGGCGGTGCCCGCGTGGCACGGCGCCTACCGCGAACTGCCCTTCGTCTTCACCGCTTCGGCCACGTCAGCGGCGGCGGGCATGGCCCTGCTCGTCGCACCGCCACGGGAGCACGGGCCCGCGCGCAGTGCCGCGCTGCTCGGCGCCGCAGTCGAGGCGGTGGCCGTCAAGGCGATGGAGACCCGGCTCGGTGTGGTCGCCGAGACCTACCGCGAGGGCACGGCGGGGCGGCTGATGCGGGCGGCGAAGCTGCTGTCGGCCGGGGGAGCGCTCGGCGCGCTGCTGGGCCGGAGCGGCCGAAGTGGCCGGAGCGGCCGGAGCGTGGCGGTGGTCCCGGGAGCCTCGGGCGCCGCACTGCTCGGCGCCTCCCTCTGCACGCGCCTCGCGGTCTTCCACGCGGGCAGGCAGTCGGCACAGGATCCCAAGTACACGGTGGTGCCGCAGCGGGAGCGGCTGCGCGCCCGCGAGGCCGAGCGCGAGCGCGCGCCGGATGACGGGAGCTGAGCCCCCGTCACATCCCTGACCCGGCGCTCTGGTCGGCGGTCTAGCCGCCCTTGGCGCCGACCCTGTCGGGGTCCCAGGTCTCGGGGTTCCAGACCCCGGAGCGGGTGAGCGCCCGCGAGCAGTGGAAGTAGACCTCGTCGGTGCGGAGGAGCAGCGCGAGGGCCGGAGGGCGCCCGTCGAGGGCGAGACGGTCGAAGAAAGGGGCGTCGCGGACCAGCCGGGCGCGCCCGTTGACCCGCAGGGTCATGCCCTGGCCCGGCACGAGGGCGATCAGCCCGAGGTGCGGGTTGGTGAGCAGATTGCGCCAGCCGTCGACGCGGCGGTTGCCCGGCCTGTCGGGTATCGCGATCGTGCGGTCGTCGAGTATCTCCACGAACCCGGCCGGGTCCCCCTTCGGCGACACGTCGCACGTGCCGTCGTCGGCCGAGGTGCCCAGGAAGACGAACGGTGAGCTGCGCAGCCACCGCTGCTCGACGTCGCCCAGCCGCGAGGTCACCTTGTCGATGACGATCGGGTGCGGCTCGCCCACCAGGGCGCTCAGTTCGGCCTCGCTGGTGACGAGCGTGCCGCCCTGGTCGGGCCAGTCCGGCCAGTCGGGCCACGCGAGCGGGTCCGCGACGCGCGGGGCTCCGTCCGCCGTGTCCGCCGTGTCCGCCTCGTGCGAGTGACGCGCGCCATCCGTACCGACCGTGCTGCCGCTGTGCATCCGTGACCCTCTGCTCGCCTGTCCGTTCACCGTCGCCGCTCCGGTGGTGGCGGTGGTGCGGCCGGTACCGGTGATGTGCGATTAGGGTAGCCTGCCCTAAGTTTCAGTGATCGGCAAAGGTGTATGAGCGGCAGCAGAACCGGAACGGGGACCGTGCCGCGCGGCTCCGGGGCATGGTGAGCACGGAAGTGAACCGTACAGGCGAGCCCGCCGCACGCCTCGCGCGAGCGGCACGGACGGGACCGACGGCACGGGCGGCGCGGACCCCGCGCGCGTCGCGGGCCCGTCCTGCCCTCGTCGCCGGGCTGTTCGCCGCGGCCGTCGTGCTGCTGCTCGCGGTGGCCGCGAGCCTCGCGCTCGGCGCGCAGAGCCTGCCCCCGCGCACCGTGCTCGACGCGCTGCTGCACCACGACCCGTCGGACAAGGACCATCTGATCGTCGCCGAGCTGCGCGTGCCGCGCACCGTCGCCGGGCTGCTCGTCGGCGTCGCGCTCGGACTCGCGGGCACCGTGATGCAGGGCGTCGCGCGCAACCCGCTGGCCGACCCAGGCCTCCTCGGAGTCAACGCGGGCGCAGCACTGTTCGTGGTCCTCGGGATCCACGTGGTCGGCGTGAGCGCGCTCACCGGGTATGTGTGGTTCGGGTTCGCGGGCGCGCTGGTCGCCGCCGTGCTCGTGTACGGGGTCAGCGCGATGGGCCGCGAGGGTGCCACGCCGGTGAAGCTCGCTCTGGCGGGCGCGGCCACGACGGCGGCGTTCGGCTCGGTGACCACGGTCGTCCTGCTGTCGGACACCGACGTCTTCGAGCAGTACCGCTTCTGGCAGGTCGGCGCGCTCTCCGGGCGGGAAGCGGACCTGCTGTGGCAGGCGGCGCCCTTCTTCGCCGTCGGCACGGTCTGCGCCCTGCTCTGCGGCCGGTTCCTCAACGCTCTCGCGCTCGGCGACGACGTGGCGCGCGCCCTGGGCCAGCGCGTAGGTGTCGTACGGGCGCTGTCGGCGGCGGCCGTTGTCGTCCTGTGCGGCACGGCCACGGCCGTCGCGGGCCCCATCGCCTTCGTCGGACTGGTCGTCCCGCACGTGGCGCGCATGATCACCGGGCCCGACCACCGCTGGATCCTGCCCTACGCCGCGCTGCTGGCGCCCTCGCTGCTGCTGGTGTCCGACGTGCTCGGCCGACTCGTGGCGCAGCCGGGCGAGTTGCAGGTCGGCATCGTCACCGCCGTCGTCGGCGTGCCCCCGTTCATCGCGCTGGTGCGACGGCGCAAGCAGGCCGAGCTGTGAGGGAACCCGTGCCCGCGAAGAGGGAACCCGTGCCCATGGACCCGCCGCCGCAGGCGGCCTCCTCGCCCCTGGTCCAGGACGCGGCCGGGGACGCCGTCCGCGCGGCGCTGCGCGCCGTACGCCGCAGCCGCCGCGCACACACGCGCCGCACCCTGGCCGTCTCGCTCGGCCTGCTGGCCGCGCTCGCGGCGGCCCTGTGCTGCTCGCTCGCGTACGGGGACCTCACGCTCCCGCTGTCCGACGTGCTGGCCGCGCTCGCGGGCGGCGGCACGGGCGGCGCCGACTTCATCGTGCTGGAGCTGCGGCTGCCCAGGGCGCTCACCGGCATCCTCGTCGGGGTGGCCTTCGGCCTGTCGGGCGCGGTCTTCCAGACGCTGCTGCGCAACCCCCTGGCCAGCCCCGACGTCATCGGCGTGAGCGCCGGGGCGAGCGCCGCCGCCGTGGCGGCGATCGCGCTGTTCGGCCTGGGCGGCGCCGCGGTCTCGGCGAGCGCGCTCGCCGGCGCCGTGCTGGCCGCCGCGCTCATCCATCTGCTCGCGTGGCGCCGGGGCGTGACCGGGTACCGGCTGGTGCTGGTCGGCGTCGGGGTCTCCGCCGTGCTGATGAGCGTCGTCTCGTACGCGATGACGCTCTCGGAGACCGTCGTCGCCGAACAGGCCAAGGTCTGGCTCACGGGCAGCCTCAACGGCCGCGACTGGTCCCACGCGGTGCCCCTCCTGGTGGCCCTCGCCGTCCTGCTGCCGCTGACGGCGGCCGGGTCACGGGCGCTCAAGGTGCTGCAACTCGGCGACGACACGGCCAGGGGGCTCGGCGCCCGCACGGAGCGCGCACGTGTGCTGCTGCTCCTGTGCGCGGTGGCGCTCGTCGGTGTTGCGACGGCCGCCGCAGGGCCCGTGGGCTTCGTCGCCTTCGTGGCGGGGCCCCTCGCGCGCGGGCTGCTGCGGCGCGACGATCCGGCGCTGGTGCCCTCGGCCCTGACGGGCGCGCTGATCGTGCTGGCCTCCGACTTCGTCGCGCAGCACCTGCTCGGCGCCCGGCAGTTCCCCGTGGGCGTGGTCACCAGCGTGGTCGGTGCGCCCTATCTGCTCTGGCTCCTGGCCAGGTCCAACAGGGGTGGGCGCGGCGGATGACGGACACACGGCGTGCCCCGCACGGCACGCGCGAGCGGGCGCGGGGCCGGGCTCGCGGAACGGGCCAGGCCGGGCCGGGACGGATCGGGCGCCGGAACGGACCGGGCGGCGGTACATCGGGCCGGAACCCGTCGAGCAGCCACACATCCCGCGACACATCGGGTCGCGACGCATCGAGCGGCGCCACATCGAGCCGCGCCACATCGGGCCGGAACGGATCGGAGCAGGGGCGATGACGGCAGGGCACACGCTGAGCACGGAGGACCTCCGGCTCGCCTACGACTCCCGCGAGGTCATCAGCGGCCTCTCGCTGGAGATACCTCCGGGCCGGATCACGATGATCGTCGGCCCCAACGCCTGCGGGAAGTCGACCCTGCTGCGCGGTCTGGCCCGGCTGCTCGCGCCCTCGGCCGGTGTGGTGCGGCTCGACGGTGAGAGCATCCACGGCCTGCCGCCCAAGGAGGTCGCGGCCACGCTCGGCATCCTGCCGCAGAGCCCCGTCGCGCCCGCCGGCATCACCGTCACCGACCTCGTCAGCAGGGGGCGCTACCCCCACCAGGGCTGGTTCCGGCGCTGGACGGAGGAGGACGAGGAGGCCGTGGCCGAGGCGCTGCGGGCCACGGACGTGGCGGAGCTGGCCGCACGCGACGTCGACGAGCTGTCCGGCGGGCAGCGTCAGCGGGTGTGGATCGCGATGGCCCTGGCCCAGCGCACGGACCTGCTGCTGCTCGACGAGCCGACGACGTATCTCGACATCACGCACCAGATCGAGGTGCTGGATCTGCTCACGGACCTCAACCGCACGCACGGCACGACCATCGTCGTCGTGCTGCACGACCTCAACCTGGCCTGCCGCTACGCCGACCACCTCGTCGCGATGCGCGGGGGAGAGGTGCGGGCCGAGGGGCCGCCCGCAGATGTCGTCACGGAGGAGACCGTCTCCGAGGTGTTCGGGCTGCGCTGCGCGCTGACGCCCGACCCCGTCTCGGGGACTCCGCTGATCGTCCCGGTGGGCCGTCACCACTGTGACGAGGCCCAGGTACCGAAAAGTATTTAGGTGAGGCTAACCTAAGCTCATGATCGGTAGAAGCGTTTCCCCGGCCCCATCCCTCCGCAGACGAGCGGGACTCGGTCTCCTCGCCGCGCTCCTCGTCGTCCCCCTCGCCGCCTGCGGCGGCTCCCAGGACGGCGGCACGGCGACGTCGGACACGGAAGGAGGAGCCGCCGAGGGCGCCTTCCCCGCGAAGATCTCCACGAAGTTCGGCGACGTCACGGTGGAACGGGAGCCCCGGCGCGTCGTCGCCCTGGGCTGGGGCGACGCGGAGACCGCGCTCGCGCTCGGCGTGCAGCCGGTGGGCGCCAGCGACTGGCTCGCCTTCGGCGGCGACGGCGTGGGCCCCTGGGCCAAGGGGAAGTACGACAAGTCGCCGAAGCTGATCGGCACCCTGGAACCTGAGCTGGAGAAGATCGCGGCGCTCAAGCCCGACCTGATCCTGGACACCAAGTCCAGCGGCGACAGCGCGCGCAACGAGATGCTCTCCAAGATCGCCCCCACCGTCTCCGCACCCTCGGGCGGCGACCAGTACAAGCTCTCCTGGCAGCGGCAGCTCTCCATGGTCGCCAAGGCGCTCGGCCGCTCCGAGCGCGGCGAGGAGCTGAAGAAGCAGACCGACGCGCACTTCCGCGAGACGGCGGAGGCGCACCCCGAGTTCAAGGGGAAGACGATCACCCTGGGCGCCTACTCGGGCGGCGGCTACGGCGCCTACGTGCGCGGCGGCGGCCGGGTCGAGTTCGCCGAGGCCCTGGGCTTCCGCAACAGCCCCGCCGTGCAGAAGCGGGCCGGCAAGGGCTTCTCCATCGACATCTCCCGCGAGAAGCTGAACCTCCTCGACGCCGACCTGACCGTCATGACCCCCATCGGAGTGAAGCCCGAGAAGATCGCCGATGACCCGCTGTACCAGGCGGTGCCGTCCGTCGAGGACGGCCGCTCCGTGATCTTCGATGACCGCTCGATCAGCTCGGCTTTCGCCACCAACACGGTGCTGTCCCTGCCGTACGCGCTCAAGAAGGTCACGCCCCTCTTCTCGGAGGCGCTGAAGAAGGGCGACTGAGCGCCGCCCCGGCACCCTCGGACGCGGTGCCGTCGGACGCCGTGCCGTCGTGGGCCATGACGAGCAGTGCCATGTCGTCGTGCCGGGTCCCGCCCGCCCAGTCGGTGACGGCGCCGACCAGCGAGGTGATCAGGCCCTCCGGGCTGAGCTGCGGCTCGGGGCGCCAGTTCACCAGCGGGTCGAAGAAGTCGCCCTTCCCGTTCCGGGCCTCGGTCACCCCGTCGGTCAGACACAGCACCTCGCAGCCCGGAGGGAAGGGCACCGTCTCGGGCTGCGGGGGCACCTGCTGGGAGGCGAGGGCGCCCATGCCCAGGGGCAGGCCCGTCTCGCGGGTGGGCAGCTCGGAGACCGTGGAGCCCTCGATCAGATACGGGCCGGGATGGCCGCGGTTCAGGATCTGGAGCGAGGTGTGGTCGGGCGACACCTGGACGAGCAGCGCCGTCGCGAACGCCTCCGACGGAATGGGGTCCGCCTCGGCCGACTGCTCCCGGTTCAGCGCCTCGTCCAGGCGCACGGCGAGCCCCGCCAGCTCCGGTTCCTCGCCGGCCCGCTCACGGAACGCGCCGATCAGCACCGAGACCACGGCGACCGCCGGGAGCCCCTTGCCGCGCACGTCCGCGATCAGCATGCGCATGCCGTAGGGGGTGTCCTGGACCGCGTAGAGGTCCCCGCCGATGTGGGCCTCCGTGTCGGCGGCCTCGTACCGGCACGCGATGTGCACGGGGCCCACCTGCACCGGCGGCACGGGCAGCACGACGCGCTGCAACTCCTCCGCGACGGTGCGGACGAGGCCGAGGCGCCGCTCGGTGCGGGAGAACGCGAGGTTGAGGTCGATGCCGATCAGCCCGGCGACCAGTACGCTCGCGGGCCGGATCACCTGCTCGTCCGGCGGCAACTGGAAGACGTCGGGCGCGAGGTATCCGACGAGGACGGCGGCGCAGCATGTCAGCACGACCGACATCGTGTAGCGGAAGGAGGACACCGCGGCGGCCAGCACGCACGCGAGGCAGTAGAACGCCGTACCGCTGATGTAGTCCGGCGCCCAGATGTCGATGACCACCGCCGCCAGCACGATGACCGGCGGTACCCACTTCACCCGCGCGGGTGCTCGGTCTCTGAGCCGGTCCATCGCGTCCTTTCCTCGTGCCCGCGCCGGCGTGCCCGGCCGACGGCGGGTGTCCCTCCGATTCCACGCCAGCCGGGGCCGCGCGGCGACCCGCGTGGCCCCCGCGAGTGACGCACCTGGCGCTCGACTCCGCCGTTCCGGGCCCGGTCCGTACGCCGTACGGGTGTGGCCCGTGCGAGCGACGGGGCACGGGTTACGGGGTGGCCGACTGGGGAGGCTCCGTCGAACCCGGCGCGCGGAGACGGCCACGCGGCACGTGACGCGCGCCGGAGCGGACGACGAGGACGAGGTGAAGGCGCGGATGACGGACGGCCGGACGAGCATCGAGCGGGCGCACGCCCTGGACGGAACGGCGCAGGCGATCGAGGCCCACTACAGGGACTGGGCGAGCACCTACGACAGGGACGTGCTCGGCGAGCGGTACGACGCACCGGAGTTCATGTGCGAACTGTTCGTCGAGCTGTCCGCGCAGTGGCCCCGGGGCGCGAGGGAGCGGGCGAGCCTGCTCGACGCCGGGTGCGGCACGGGGCTCATAGGCGTCGCGCTGGCCCGGCACGGCCGGTACGCGCTCGACGGCTTCGACCTGAGCGAGGAGATGGTCGAGCGGGCCCGCGGCACCGGCGCCTACGGCACGCTGTGGGGCGGCGTCGATCTGAACCGCCCCGAGACCCTGCCCGAGCGCACCTACGACGCCACCCTGTGCTCCGGTGTCTTCGCGCCGGGACATGTGCGGCCTGAGGCACTGTCCGCGCTGCTGCGGGTGACGGCGCCTGGCGGGCTCGTCCTGGTGAACACCCGCGACAGCTACGCGGAGTCCTCCGGCTTCGCCTCCCACGTCGGCGAACTCGCCAACGCGGGCCGCCTGGACCTGCTGCGCCATGTGGAGGACGCGCCCTACATCGGCACGGAACGCGCCCAGTACTGGGCGCTGCGGGCCCGCTGAGACGGTTACGCGCACCGCCTGTCGCACCGCCTGTCGCCCTGCCCGTCGCACCGCCCGTCGTGCGGGCCGAACGCGGCGAGCGCGTCCTCCGCGCTGGAACGGGCGTGGACGTACTCCCCGGCCCAGGCGTCCGCGTCGGGGAAGGCCGAGGCGGCGGCGATGCGGGCCCGCGCCGCCGCGTAGTCGTAGGGCGTGCGGCGCAGCGTGATGCCGGGCCCGAGCAGGGCCCAGTGTGCGCCGGGACGTCCGTAGGGCATGCCGACGCTGCCCGGGTTGACGACCGTGCGGCCGTGCACGACGCGGGTGAACGGCACATGCGTGTGGCCGCACACCACGGTGCCCACACCCGCGTCGAGCCCGGCGGTGACCTCGTTCCAGCGCTCGGTGCGGGAGTCGACGAGCACGACCTCGGCGTCGTCGCGCGGGGTGGCGTGGCAGAACAGGACGCGGCCGAGTCCCTCGACGTCCAGCTCGGCGGTGAGCGGCAGGGCGGCGAGCCGCGCGCGCTGTGCGGCGCTGATGCGGCCCGCCGCCCAGTCGGTGACGGGATCGCCCGTGGGGCGGGCCTCGGCCAGTTCGCGGTCGGCGTTGCCCCGTATCCACAGGGCGCGTTCGCCGAGTGCTTCGAGCGCGTCGAGGGTTTCCACGGGCAGCGGACCCGCGGCCAGGTCGCCGGTCAGGACGATCCGGTCGGCGGCACGTACGTCGGGCTCGGCGAGCACGGCCTCCAGCGCGGGCAGCACTCCGTGGATGTCGGACAGGACCGCGACATGTGACGTCATACGGGTGGACGGTAGGGCCGCCGGGCGGTGCGGGTGGCGGGTTGCGCGCGGAGCGAACCCGCCGCCTCCGCCTCCGCCTCCGTTACGGGCTACGGACTACGGGCCTCGCGCCGGGCCGGTCCTGTCGGCCCGGACGGACGCCATCGCCCACGGGCTCACCCCTCGTCCGCGCGGGACCCATGACCGTCGGCCCGCGTCGCGGTGCGGTGGACCAGGCCGTCCAGGATGAGGGCCAGACCGGCCTCGAATGCCGACTCGTGGTCGATCACGGGCATGTCGGCCGGTAGCTCCGAGCCGTCGCCGGGCCCGGCGTCCGCCTGTTCCTCCAGGACACTGCCGACCGTGAAACGGCCGGCGGCCAGCATCGCCATCCGCGCGTCCCGCTCGGGCACCCCGGAGGAGACCAGGAAGTCCATCTTGCGGCGGATCCGGTCGAGGTCGTTGGCGGGGGTGCTGCCCGCGTGGAGGCGTGCGCCGTCCCGGCGCATCAGCAGGGTGCGCCGGAAGCTCCGCGTGTTGTCCAGGAACCAGTCGCGCCAGTCGTCGCCGGGCATCGGCAGCGGGGCGGCGGCGTGCGGTGCCATCGCCGCCTCCGCCATGGCGGCGAGGAGGTCCTTCTTGGTGCGGAAGTACCAGTAGAGCGAGGGCTGTTCGACGCCCAGCCGCTTCGCCAGCCGCCGGGTGCTGACCGTGTCCAGGCCGACCTCGTCGAGCAGATCGAGCGCTCCGGAGACGACGATCTCACGGTTCATCTTGGTCACATTGACAAATCTATCACTGATAGACAACTCTCGAAAAGGAATCATTCACCGATAGATTTTTGGGGTGACGGGCATGGCCGACGGATCGGGAGCGCGCCCCCTGCGGGTCCTTGTCGCAGGGGGCGGGATATCAGGCCAGGCGCTGGCTTTCTGGCTCACGCGGGGCGGCCACAAGGTGACCGTCGTCGAACGCTTTCCGGCGCTGCGGGCCACGGGCGCGCAGGTCGATCTCCGGGGGCAGGGCATCGAGGCCGTCGAGCGGATGGGGCTTCTCGACGCCGTCCGCGGCAAGCTCGTGGAGGAGGCGGGTGTCGCCTTCGTCGACGCGCGCGGCAGGGCCAGGGCGACGATCATGGCCAACACCTCAGGACGTGGCAGGCAGACCCTCACATCCGAGTACGAGATCATGCGCGGTGACCTGGTGCGCATCCTGTACGAGGCGTCGAAGGACGACACCGAGTACGTCTTCGGTGTGAGCGTGGACGGCTTCGAGCAGGACGAACAGCGGGTCGTCGCGCACTTCTCCGATGGCTCCTCCGGCGAGTTCGACCTCCTGGTGGGCGCGGACGGGCAGGGATCGCGCATCCGCCGGGCGATACTCGCCGCGGACTTCGACCCGTACTGGCGCGTCGGCATCCACATGGCCTACTGGTTCATCCCGCGCACAGCGTCCGACGGCAATATCCGGGACACCTACATGGCTCCGGGCGGCCGTCAGATCATGCGCCGCAGCCACAACCCGGCCGAGACCCAGGTGTACTTCGTGCTGCGGGAGGAGTCGGAGGAAGCCTCAGCGATCCACCGGAAACCCGTCGAGCGCCAGCGGGAGTTCTGGGCGAGCAGGTTCCGCGACGCGGGCTGGCAGACAGGGCGCTTCATCGACGGCATGCGGACGAGTCCGTTCTTCTACTCCCAGGAGGTCGTCCAGGTCCGGACCGGTACCTGGTCCAAGGGGCGCGTGGTCCTCGCCGGTGACGCCGCCCACTGTGCCTCCCCCTACAGCGGCATGGGCGTCTCCGGTGGCCTGGTGGGCGCCCACGTCCTGGCCGGTGAGATCAACCGGCACCCGGGCGACCTGCCGGCCGCGCTGGCGAACTACGACAGCGTGCTGCGGCCCTTCGTCGACAGGATCCAGGGCGAAGTGAATCCGCGTCTCCTGCGCCTGGCCATGCCGACGACCCGGCGTGCGATCGCCGCCTTCCAGGCCGCCACCGCGCTGGCCTGCTTCCTGCGCGTTCCCGGTCTCGTCGCGCGCTTCTCGAAGGAGGACCGCGGCGGAGGCCGGCAGCTCCCCGGGAACCCGGCACCGGTCAGCGCCGGCTGAAAGCGGCCGGACACCGGGGCCGATGGCCGTCGCGAGCGGCTTTCCGTCGGTCAGCCCGGTTCCGGTTCCGCTGCCGGTTCCGGTTCGGCTTCCCGCTCCGGCCCGGCACCGGCCGTCGCCGCTTCCCCCTGCGCGGCGGTCCTGGCGACGGGCACCACGACCGGCGAACCGTCCGAGGGCGCGGGGACGATGTCGGCCCGTACCCCGTACAGCTCCTGCACCAGCGCCGCGTCCAGCATCGTCCGGGGCGGGCCCGAGGCGACGATGTGGCCGTCGCGCATGGCGAGGAGGCCATCGGCCCAGCGGGCCGCCGCCGCGAGGTCGTGCAGCACCATGACGACGGTCCGCCCGCCCGCGGCGATCTCCCGTACCAGCTCCAGGACTTCGAGCGCGTGCCCCATGTCGAGCGCGCTCGTCGGCTCGTCCAGCAGGAGCAGCGGGGTCTGCTGGGCGAGGGCCATCGCGAGCCAGCACCGCTGCCGCTGCCCGCCGGAGAGGGTGTCGAGGCGGCGCCCGGCGAGCGCCGCCGTGCCGGTGGCGTCGAGCGCGTCCCGCACGGCGCGCTCGTCCTCCCGCGACCACTGGCGCAGCAGTCCCTGGTGCGGATGACGGCCGTAGCGCACGAGCCCGGCGACGGTCACCGCCTCGGGCGCCCGCGGGGACTGGGGGAGGAGCGCGACCCGGTGCGCGGCCTGGCGCTGCCGCAGCCGCCACACGTCCGTGCCGCCGACGCGCACGGTGCCCGTGTCCGGCCTGTGCAGCCGGGCGACGGCGCGCAACAGGCTGGACTTTCCGCAGCCGTTGGGCCCGACGACCGCGAGGACCTGGCCCTGCGGCACCTCGAAGGTGACGTCGCGCACGGCGGTGTGCTCCGCGTAGCCGACGGTGAGCCCGGACACCTCCAGCGCGGGGTTGCGGGTGCCGTCAGCGGTGGCCGGGTCGGGGGCGGCACGCACGGCCGGGGCGGCCGGGGCCGAAGGGGCGTCTTCCCCGGCGGGGGCGGTCGTCGGGCCGGTGGGGGTGGGGGCTGTCACGTGGGTCATGCCTTTCCCGCTGTCGCGTCCACACCACGGCGGCCGAGCAGCGTCCACAGGAGGAAGGGGCCGCCCAGCACGCTGGTGACGACACCGACGGGTATCTCTACGGGAGCGATGACGCGGCCCAGCGCGTCGGCCGCCGCCACCAGCGCGGCACCGGTGAGGGCCGAGCCGAGCACCGGCACGCGCGCGGGACCCGCGAGCCGCCCTGCGATGACGGGCGCGGCCAGTGCCACGAAGGAGACGGGTCCGCCGATGCCGACGGCGACCCCGGCGAGCGCGACGGCCAGCGCCAGCGCGACACCCCGCACCTTCGGCACGGAGAGCCCCAGGCACGCGGCGGTCTCGTCGTCGAACCGGAGGACGTCCAGCCGCCGCCCGGCGACGAGCGAGAGCGGCAGCAGCGGGACCAGGCAGAGCGCGAGGGGCAGCGCGACGGCGAGGTCACGGCCGCTGAGGCTGCCGACGCTCCACAGGAACACCCCGCCCGCGGTGTTGTCGTTCTGCCGGGAGAGCACGAGATCGGTGACGGCGCCGACGACGGCGGAGACGCCGATGCCCACGACGAGCACGCGGTAGCCGCGCGTCCCGGTGCCGCCCGCGAGCAGCGTGACGAGCGCAGCGGCCGCCGCTGCGCCGATGGGGCCCAGCCACCAGTCGCCGATCATCGCGGTGGAGGAGCCGACGACGGAGGCGACGACGACGGCGGTCGCGCCCTCGTTGACGCCGATGATGTCCGGGGTCGCGAGCCGGTTGCCCGCCAGCGCCTGCGTGAGGCAGCCGGAGACGCCGAGCGCGGCGCCGACCATGAGCCCGACGACGACGCGCGGCAGTCGGAACTCGCGCACGAGCATGACGTCCAGGCTGTCGCCGGTGCCCAGCAGCCCGCCGACGCTCTGGCCGAAACTCATGCCGCTGGAGCTGGCGAGGGTGCCCAGCACGACGACGACCGCGATGACGAGCCCGAGGCCGACGGCGACGAGCGCGGTGCGCGGCGGGAAGAGCCACGAGAAGGTGCGGAAGCGGACGACGACGCTGTCGGGCGGGGTGAGGGGTGGGTGCGGAGCGTGCGGCGTCTGCGGGCCGGGCGGGGCGGGCAGGGTGCCCTCCGACGGCCCGGGACCGGCCTCCGGCACCTCCGCATCCGGTTCCGTTTCCTGACGTGGTGTCATGCCGCGCCTCCCGTCAGCGTGCCCCTGTCCGTGCGGGCGATCCAGATGAGCAACGGCCCGCCGAGCAGCGCCAGCAGCACGCTCACCGGCGTCTCCCAGGGCCGCATCACCACGCGCGCCAGGACGTCGGCGGCGAGCGTGACATCGGCGGCGACGAGCGCGGAGAGGAGCAGCTGCGCCACGATGCGCGGCCCGGCGAGGGCGCGTGCCGCGTACGGGGCGAGGAGGCCGAGGAAGGCGATGGGCCCGGCCAGCGCGACGGCGGCGCCGGTCAGCAGGGTGACAGCGCCGACGGCGGCGAGCCGGACACGGCCCGGGTGGTGGCCCAGGGCCCGCGCCGCGTCGTCGCCGAGTGCCAGCGCGGAGACGGGCCGCGCGGTGAGCAGCGCGCACAGCAGCCCGACGCCGACGACGGGGGCCATGGCCCGTACCGCCGAGGCGTCCACCCCGGCCAGCGAACCGATGGTCCAGTAGCGGTACTCGTCGAAGGTGGAGCGGCTGCCGAGCAGCACATAGGCGGTCGCGCCGTGGAAGGTGGCGCCGAGCGCGGACCCGGCCAGCACCAGCCGCAGCGGCGAGCCCGCCGCGCGCCCCGAGGCGGCGATCAGCAGCACCACGGCGCTGGCGGCGAGTCCGCCAGCGAGGGCCCAGCCGAGCATTCCGTAGGCGGAGTTCACCCCGGCCCAGGTGAGTCCCGTGACGACTCCCGCCGCCGCGCCCGCGTTGACGCCGAGCAGGCCGGTCTCGGCCAGCGGGTTGCGGGTGACGGCCTGGAGGAGCGCGCCCGCCGTGCCGAGTCCGGCGCCGACCACGACGGCGGCGAAGGTGCGCGGCATCCGCACGTCGCCGACGGCGAGCTGGAGTTGCGCGTCCGCGCGGGCACCGGGGTCGCCGAGCAGATAGGCGAGGGCGCGCCCCGCGGGCGCGTCGCCCGTGCCGATGAGCAGCGAGAGCAGCGCGAGGACGAGCAGCGCGGCGGTGAGGGCGAGCGCGGCCCACAGCACTGTGCGGCGCCCAGCGGCTGGACGGGCCCGCCCAGCCCGTCGGGCCGTAGCCGTTGGCGGGGAATCCGCGCTGTTGGTGACGTCGGGGCTGCCCCGGAGCACAGGAAGCATTAGGTTAGCCTAACCTAAGTCCTCCTCGATGCGGTCCGGCCCCCGGACCGCCGTGACCTGTACGGGAGTTGTCCATGCCTCGTCTGTACGGCCGGTCCGGCCGCGCCATCCCCGTGATCCCCGCCGTCTCCGGCACTCGCCCCGCGCGCCGTCGGCTGGCGGGGGCCGCCGTGCTCGCGGTCGTCGTCCCGCTCGCGCTGACGGGGTGCGGCGCGGAGGAGTCCGCGGGCGCTGAGGGCTCAGGTGGAGCGAAGGGCGCCACCCGCACGGTCGAGGACGCCACGGGCGAGCGGGTGAAGGTGCCCGAGAAGCCTGTGAAGGTGGTGACGCTCAGCGAGATGGACCTCGACAGCGCGCTCGCGCTGGGCGTGAAGCCCGTCGGACTGACCGCGGGGCGGGGCCAGAAGGGCGCGCCGGAGTACCTGGCGGACAAGGCCGAGGGGATACCCCTGGTCGGCGCCGTGACGGGGCCCGACGTCGAGAAGGTGGCCCGGGCGAAGCCGGATGTGATCCTCGCGGGACAGGTCGCGGACAAGCAGGTGCTGCGGCAACTGCGGGCCATCGCGCCCACCGTGGTGACATTCGCGAAGAGCAACGACTTCAAGGACGCGTTCGACCTCACGGCCAAGGCGCTCAACAGGCAGGAGCGCGCGGAGAAGGTCCTGGGTGCCTACGACGAGAAGGTCGCGGAGGTGAAGAAGGGTCTCGGCGACAGGGCGGGGTCCACCGTCAGCGTCGCCCGCTACAGCACCAAGGGCACGGCGCTGATGCAGCAGGGCGTCTTCGTCAGCGACGTGCTCAAGGACCTCGGCTTCGAGCGGCCCGGAATCCAGAAGGAGCGCGGCGAGGGCCACTCGACCCCGATCAGCGACGAGGACATCGCGAAGGTGGACGGCGACTGGCTGTTCATCGGCACCCTCTCCGCGCAGGGCGAGGATGCGAAGCTGCTGAAGGAGCTTCAGGGGAAGCCCGCCTACAAGGAGCTGGACGCCGTGCGCGAGGGCCACGTCACGGAGATCGACGGGTCGAAGTGGACCAGCCTGGGCGGTCCGCTGGCCGCCGGCTCGGTGCTGGACGACATCGAGAAGGCGATGGCCGGGTGACCTTCCGCGGGGGCGTTCCGGGTGCCCGCGCGAGCTTTTCGCGAGTCCCGGAGGGCTCACAGAAAGCCGTGTTAGGTTAGCCTTACCTAAGTAAGAAGTCGATCTCTGGGAGAGGTGTGCGCGTTGCCTTCGCAAGCGACTGAAACCGAACTCGTCGGCAGAACGGCACTGGTCACGGGAGCGGGCGCGGGCATCGGCGCCTCCGTCGCCCGTACGCTCGCCGACCGGGGCGCCCGAGTCGCCGCCGTGGACCGCGAGTCCGAGGGCGTCAAAGCCCTGGAGGCCGAGTACGGCCAGGACCGGATCAGCGCGCACACCGCCGACATCGCCGACGCCGCGGCCGTCGAGGAACTGGTGGCCGAGGTGGAGCGCACCGTGGGCCCCCTCGGCATCCTCGTCAACGTGGCCGGAGTGCTGCACGCGGCGCCCGTCGTCGAACTCACCGACGAGGACTGGGCGCGGACCTTCGCGGTCAACACCACCGGCGTCTTCCATGTCTCCCGCGCCGTCGCCCGCCGCATGAGCGAGCGGCGCGACGGCCAGGTGGTGACCGTCGGCTCCAACGCCGCCGGTATCCCGCGCACGGGGATGGCCGCCTACGCGGCGTCCAAGGCGGCGGCCACCATGTTCACCAAGTGCCTCGGGCTCGAACTCGGCCGCAGCGGCATCCGGTGCAACGTCGTCTCACCCGGCTCCACGGACACCGCCATGCAGCGGGCGCTGTGGCCGGAGGGCGACGGCACGAACGCGGGGCCGCCACGCTCGGTGATCGACGGCGACCCGGACACGTACCGCACCGGTATCCCGCTCGGCCGGATCGCCGAACCCCTCGACATCGCCGAGGCCGTGGCCTTTCTGGTCTCCGACCGGGCCCGCCACATCACCCTCCACGACCTGTACGTGGACGGCGGCGCGACGCTGCGCGCCTGACCGGGCACCGGAAGCGCTGCGGGACGCGTGCACGTGTGTGCGCGCTCCGAACCGCCGCTCCGGACTGTCGCTCCGAACCGCCGCTCCGGAGACGGCCCCGGACACCTGGCCCCGGACAGGGGCGACCGTGCCGAGGCGTTCCCCGACACGGGTGCCGGTGCCCGGAGACGACCGGCCGCGCGACAGGACCGGCCGCTGTCCCCGGCCCCCGCACCCCCTCGTGCCCCGCCGCACGTCCCCGTACCAGCGCACGGCGCCGCGCCCGCGAGCCCGCGCCCGCCCGTGCCCCTCAGCCACACCCCGTGCCGCACCACATGTGCCGCACCACCCGTCCTTCCGCCCTTCCGTTGCGACCGAACGGAGCACCACGTGACCACCGCCCACGCCCTTCCCTCCTCTTCTCGCTCCTCCTCCGCATCGACGGACGTCGCGCGGCGCGTCGGCTCCGCCACGGACCTGCTGGCCGCGTACGAACCAGGGGACGACACGCGGTTCTTCGCGAGCCCCACCCGCACCCTGCTCGCGAGAGGCACCGCCGCTCGCGTGCCGCACGACGGCCGTCCGCTGCCGGAGCGGGTCGCGGCCACACTGCGCGAGCGGCGGCACGCCGGACAGGCGTCGCCCCTCGTCGTCGGGGCCGTGCCCTTCGACACCGGGGCGCCCGCCAGGCTCGCCGTGCCCGAGACCGTGCGCGGCGCGCCCGCGCTGCGCGAGGACCCGCTGACCGTGCTGCCCGCACCCGTCCCTACGCCCGCCGACTGGGAGATACGCCGGGTGCCGGAGGCCAGGGTCTACCGCGACGCGGTGACCGCCGCCGTGCAGCGCATGCGCGCGGGCGCGCTGAGCAAGGCCGTCCTGGCGCGCACCCTCGAACTCACCTCGTCGCAGCCGCTGGAACTGTCCGCGATCCTCCAGCGCCTGGCCCGCCGCGACCCGGAGGGCTATACGTTCGCGGTCCCGGCCGGACCGGGCCGCACCCTGCTCGGCGCCAGCCCCGAACTGCTGGTCTCCCGGCGCGGGACGAAACTGACCGCCAACCCCCTCGCGGGCTCCGTGCCGCGCAGCGACAACCTCGCCGAGGACGTACGTCGCGCGGCAGGGCTGCTGGAGTCGGCGAAGGACCTGCACGAGCACGCGCTCGTCGTCGACGCCGTACGCGCCGCGCTCCAGCCGCACTGCCGCGTCCTCGACGTACCCGAACGGCCCACTCTCGTGCGGACGGCCGCGATGTGGCACCTGTCCACCACCGTCACGGGCGAGCTGGCAGAGCCCGAGACCTCGGCACTGGAACTCGCCATGGCGCTCCACCCGACGCCCGCCGTGTGCGGCGCGCCCACCGACGCGGCGCGTGCGCTGATCCGCGAGCTGGAGCCCTTCGACCGGGGGCTGTTCACCGGCGTCGTCGGCTGGGGCGACGCGGAAGGCGACGGCGAGTGGGTGGTCACCATCCGCTGCGCCGAGGCCGAGCCGGAGGAGCGGCGGCTGCGGCTGTACGCGGGCGCCGGTGTCGTCGCCGCTTCCTCACCGTGGGCCGAGGCGGACGAGACGGGCGCGAAGTTCGGCACGTTCCTGGAGGCGGCGGGGGTCGAGCTGTGAGCATCACCCAGAACCGCGTCCAGGACCAGGACCGCGTCCAGGACCAGAACCGCGACCAGGACCAGGACCGCACGACGCCGTACCCCGATCACCCCTTCTGGCCCGACGAGTTCGTCGCGCGCTACCGCGCCGCCGGATGGTGGCGCGGCGAGACCTTCGGCGGGATGCTGCGCGAGCGCGCCGCCGCGCACCCAGAGAGACCCGCGCTCGTGGACCCCTCACCCGGCACCGGCGAGGCACGCCGCCGGGTGTGGACGTACGGCGAACTCGACGAGCGCGCCGACCGCATGGCCGCCGGGCTCCTGGCGCGGGGCATCGGCAAGGGCGACCGGGTCGTGATCCAACTGCCCAACATCGCCGAGTTCTTCGAGGTGGTGTTCGCGCTCTTCCGGATCGGCGCCGTCCCGGTCTACGCGCTGCCCGCGCACCGCGAACTGGAGATCACCTACTTCTGCGAGTTCACCGAGGCCGTCGCCTACGTCGTCCCCGCGCGGCACGGCGGCTTCGACTACCGCACCCTCGCCGGCCTCGTACGCGAGCGGGTGCCCACGCTGCGCCATGTGTTCGTGGCCGACGGGGACCCCGGACGGCACGAACCCCTCAGCGCCCTCTCCATCGACCCGCCGGGGCCGGGGCGGCTCGTCGTGCCGGACCCGCCCGCGCCGCACGAGCTGGCCTTTCTCCAGCTGTCCGGCGGCACCACGGGCGTGCCCAAACTCATCCCGCGCACGCACGACGACTACATCTACTCGCTGCGCGGCTCCAACGGACTGTGCGACGTCACCGAGGACACCGTCTTCCTCTGTGTGCTGCCCGCCGCGCACAACTTCCCCATGTCCTCACCAGGACACCTCGGCGTGCTCTACGCGGGAGGCCGCGTCGTCCTCGCCCCCGGGACCAGCCCCGATGTGGCGTTCCCGCTGATCGAGCGCGAGGGTGTCACCCTCACCGCGCTCGTGCCGCCGCTCGCGCATGTGTGGCTGGACACGGCTGAGGCCGAGGGCAACGGGCCGCTGCGCGGCCTGGAGCTGCTGCTCGTCGGCGGCGCGAAGTTCAGCGAGACCACGGCACGCAGGGTGCGGCCCGTGCTGGGCTGCGCGCTCCAGCAGGTCTTCGGTATGGCCGAGGGACTCGTCAACTACACGCGCCTGGACGACGACGAGGAGACCGTCGTCACCACCCAGGGGCGCCCCATCTCGCCCGACGACGAGATCCGCGTCGTGGACGACGAGGACAACGACGTGCCCGTGGGGGAGAGCGGCCACCTGCTCACCCGCGGCCCGTACACCATCCGCGGCTACTGGCGCGCCCCCGCGCACAACGCCGACGCCTTCACGGCCGACGGCTTCTACCGCACGGGCGACATCGTCAGGCTCACCCCCACGGGCCACCTGATCGTCGAGGGCCGCGCGAAGGACCAGATCAACAGGGGCGGCGAGAAGGTCGCGGCCGACGAGGTGGAGAACGTCCTCCTCGGCCACCCCGCCGTGCACGACGTCGCCCTCGTCGCACTGCCCGACCCGTATCTGGGCGAGCGCACATGTGCCTACGTCGTCCTGCGCGAGGGCGCCGAGCGGCCCAGGCCCGTCGAGCTGAAGCGGTATGTGCGCGAGCGGGGTCTTGCCGAGTTCAAGGTGCCCGACCGGGTCCAGTTCACCGACGCCTTCCCGCGCACCGGGGTCGGCAAGACCTCCAAGAGGGACCTGCGCGCCGCCGTCGCCGCACTGCTGACCACCGGCACCCAGGAGCCACCCGAGGACGGCCCGGCCTCCTGACCCCCGGCTGCCCCCGGCGCACCCCGCGCACCCCGCCGCCCCGCACCCCCGCACACCGGAACCCCTGACACACACCGGAAGGCAGCACCCCCATGGCCCTGCCCGCCATCACCCCGTACCCCATGCCCGACAAGGGCGCACTGCCGCGCAACAAGGCCAACTGGAGCCCCCACCCCGACCGGGCCGTGCTGCTCGTGCACGACCTCCAGAACTACTTCCTCGGCGCCTTCCCGCCCGACACCTCCCCGCGCACCGAACTGCTCGACAACACCGCCCATGTGCTCGGCCGCTGCCGCGAACTGGGCGTCCCCGTCGTCTACTCGGCGCAGGTCGGCGGCCAGACCCCCGAGGAACGCGGACTCCAGCAGGACTTCTGGGGCCCCGGACTGCCCGACGACGAACGCTCCGCGCAGATCCCCGCGCCGGTGGCACCGCGGCAGCGCGACACCGTGCTCACCAAGTGGAAGTACAGCGCCTTCGCCCGTACCGACCTCGCCGAGCGCATGGCCGAGGCGGGCCGCGACCAGCTCATCGTCGTCGGCGTGTACGCGCACATCGGCGTGCTGCTCACGGCCGCCGACGCGTGGATGCGGGACATCCAGGCGTTCCTCGTCGCCGACGCCGTCGCCGACTTCTCCGAGGAGGACCACCACATGGCGCTGCGCTACGCCGCAGCCAAGTGCGCCGTCGTCACCACGGCACACACCGTGCTGGCGGGGCCCTTCACCGATCAGACGCCCCGCACGGCAGAGGGGAAGTGAGCACGGCATGCCGCACCTCACCACCGACCGGATCCGCGCCGACGTCGCCGACGTGCTCGGCGAGGATCCCGAGGACATCCCCGTCGACGAGAACCTCGTCGACTACGGCCTCGACTCCATCCGCGTCATGACCCTCCTCAAGCGCTGGCGCGAGGACCACGGCACCCAGGTGACCTTCGTGGAACTCGCCGACCGGCCCGCCATCGAGCGCTGGGCCGAGCTGATGGGGGCCGACCGATGAGCGCCGCCGCCACGGCCCACGCGCGGGCGGCACACGCGGAGGCAGGACCCGCGCCGTCCGAGCCGCCCCCGTCCGGCCCGGTGGACCACCCGGCCCCCGGCGCGCCCCGTGCCGGACTGCCGCTCACCGCCGCGCAGTCGGGCATGTGGTACGCGCAGGCCCTCGATCCCGCCAGCCCGGCGCAGAACACCGCCGAGTACCTGGAGATACGCGGCACCCTCGACCCCGTCCTCTTCGCGGAGGCACTGCACCGCACCACGGGCGAGGCCGACGCGCTGCGCGTCCGCTTCACCACCGACGCGGACGGTGTGCCACGGCAACTGCCCCTGGAGATCGAACCCCCGGGCCACGGCTTCCCGCTGTACGCCACCGACCTGCGCGAGCACACCGACCCCGACGCCGTCGCACACACCTGGATGCGCGACGACCTCACCGAGCCCTTCGACCTGGAGACGGGCCCGCTCTTCAAGCACGCGCTCTTCCAGGTCGGCGACGCACGCTGGCTGTGGTACCAGCGGGTGCACCACGTGGTCATGGACGGCTTCGGCTACTCGTTGCTCGTCCAGCGCGTCGCCGACCTCTACACCGCGCTCGCCGACGGCAGGACCCCGGGGGCAAGCCCCTTCGGCCGCCTCGCCGACCTCGTCGCCGAGGACGCCGCCTACCACTCCTCCGCCGCGCTCACCGTCGACCGCGCCCACTGGAGCGGCCAGTTCGCCGACAGGCCCGAGGTGCCCACCCTCGCCGGGAGCGGCGCCCTCGCGGGCCGCACCTTCCACCGCCGCACGGGACACCTCGGCCCCGAGGCCACCGAGCGTCTGCGCGCGCTGGCCACCTCGGTCCGTGCCACCTGGCCCGACGTGCTGCTCGCCGCGCAGGCGCTGTACGTGTCACGGGCCACGGGCAGCGAGGACGTGGTGCTCGGCCTGCCGATGATGGGGCGCATGGGCTCGGTGGCGCTGCGCGTGCCCGGCATGGTCATGAACGTGCTGCCGCTGCGGCTCACCGTCACACCCGGTGCCACCTTCGCCGAGCTGACCCGCGCCGCCGTGCTCGCCGTCCGCGCGGCACGCAGACACCAGCGCTACCGGTACGAGGACATCCGGCGCGACCTCGGCCTCCTCGGCGAGGGCCGCGCCCTCACCGGGCCGCTGGTCAACGTCATGCCCTTCGACTACGGCGTCACCTTCGCGGGCGCGGAGTGCACCGCGCACAACCTCTCAGCGGGGCCCGTGGACGACCTCACCGTCAACGTCTACGACCGCACCGACGGCACCGGACTCCGCTTCGACCACGACGGCAACCCCGGCCTGTACGGCGAGGACGACCTCGCCCGCCACCAGGAACGCTATCTGCGGCTGCTGGAGCGGCTGGCCGAGGCCGACCCGCACGCGCCGCTCGCCACCCACGGCATCTGCACCCCCGACGAACGCGCCCGCGTGGTCGGCACGTTCAACGACACCGCACGGGAACTGCCCGTCACCACCCTCGTCGGGCCCATCGAGGACCAGGCCGCGCGCACACCGCACGCCACCGCGCTCGTCAGCGGCGGCCAGGCGCTCAGCTACGAGCAACTCGACGCACGCGCCAACCAGCTCGCCCACCGGCTGACCGCGCTCGGCGTGGGCCCCGGCGGCCGGGTCGGCGTCGCACTGCCCCGCTCGCCCGAGCTGGTCGTCGCGCTGCTCGCCGTCCTCAAGGCGGGCGCCGCTTATCTTCCGCTCGACCCGGACTACCCGGCGGCACGGCTCGCGTACATGCTCGACGACGCGGCCCCCGCCTGCGTCCTCACCGACGCGGCCACGGCCCCCACCTTCCCCGCCGAAGGCCCGATGCGGCTCGTCCTCGACGACCCGCACACCGTCGCGCAACTGGCCGACGAACCGCGTACCCGCCCCGGGACAGGGCCCGAGCCGCGCGATCCCGCGTACGTCATCTACACCTCGGGCTCGACGGGCCGCCCCAAGGGCGTCGTCGTCCCGCACTCGGCCATCGACAACCGGCTGCGCTGGATGCAGGGCGAGTACGGGCTGCGCCCCGACGACCGCGTCCTCCAGAAGACGCCGTCGGGCTTCGATGTGTCGGTGTGGGAGTTCTTCTGGCCGCTGCGCGAGGGCGCCACGCTCGTCGTCGCCTCGCCGGGCGAGCACAAGGACCCGGCGGCGCTGGCCCGCACCATCCGCGAGTGCGGCGTCACCACCCTCCACTTCGTGCCGTCCATGCTGAGCGTCTTCCTCGCCGAGCCGGACGCCGTGCGCTGCGGCGCGGTGCTGCGACGTGTCTTCTGTAGCGGCGAGGCACTGCCCCGCGAGACGGTCGAGGAAGCGGTACGGGTGCTGCCGGGGGTGCCGCTGCACAACCTGTACGGGCCGACCGAGGCAGCCGTGGACGTCACGTACCACGAGTGCGGGCCAGGGAGCACGGGCCCCGTGCCCATCGGCAGGCCCGTGTGGAACACCCGCACCTATGTGCTCGACGCGGCACTCCAGCCGTGCCCGCCCGGCGTGCCCGGCGAGCTGTATCTCGCCGGGGCCCAGCTCGCCGACGGCTACCTCGGACGCGCCGCGCTCACCGCCTCCCGCTTCACCGCCGACCCCTACGCGCCGAAGGGCCCCGACGGGTCCGCGGCGCCCGGACGCATGTACCGGACGGGGGACCTGGCGCGCTGGAGCGAGCGGGGCGAGATCGAGTACCTGGGACGCACCGACCACCAGGTCAAATTGCGCGGACAGCGCCTGGAGCCCGGCGAGGTCGAGGCCGCGCTGACCGCCGACGAGGGGGTGCGCGCCGCCGCCGTCCTCGTCCGCGAGGACCGGCCTGGCGACCAGCGGCTGGTCGGCTACATCACGCCGGCGGAGAGCGGGGAGGAAGGCGTCTGCGACACCGAGGCACTGCGGGCGCGGCTCGCCGCGCAGTTGCCCGACTACATGGTGCCCGGCGCGCTGGTCGTGCTGGACGCGCTGCCGCTGAGCCCCAACGGCAAGCTGGACCGCTCGGCACTGCCCGCGCCCGAACTGCCCGCGACCGAGGGCTCCCGGCCGCCGCGCAGCCACCGGGAGGAGACCTTCACCCGGCTGTTCGCGCAGGTGCTGGACGTGGAACGGGTCGGCGTCGACGACGGGTTCTTCGACCTGGGCGGCAACTCGCTGCTCGCGGCCCGCCTCGCGGCGCGCATCCGCGAGACCCTCGGCGACGAGTCCGCAGAGCGCGTCACCATCGGCACCCTCTTCCAGGCCCCCACCCCGGCCGCGCTCGCACGGCGCCTCCGGCGAGGGGACGACGCGGAGGGCGGCGCGGAGGACGCCCCGGACGACGACGCGCTGGGGGTGCTGCTGCCGCTGCGCGCGGGAGGCGGGCGTCGGCCCCTGTTCGTCTTCCACCCCGCAGGCGGCATCAGTTGGTGCTACTCGGGCCTCCTGGCCCCGCTGGGGCCCGGCCTCCCCGTACACGGCCTCCAGGCACGCGGCCTGCACGGGCACACGGGCCAGGAGGACACGCAACTGCCCGGCTCCATGGAGGAGATGGCCGCCGACTACGTCGAGGAACTGCGCCGGGTGCAGCCGCACGGCCCGTACCGGCTGCTGGGCTGGTCCGTCGGCGGCGTCGTCGCGCACACCGTCGCGGTGCTGCTCCAGGAGGCGGGCGAACGGGTCGAACTGCTGGCCCTGATGGACGCCTACCCCTCCGACCAGTGGCGGCAGCTCAAGGCCCCCACCGAGGCCGACGCGCTGCGCGCGCTGCTGCGCATGGCCGGGTTCGACACCGAAGCGGCCACCGAGGACGGCGCCCTGCTCTCCCGCGACGACGTCCTCGCCGTGCTGCGCCGTGAGGGCAGCGCGCTGGCCGCGCTGCCGGAGCGGACCCTCACCGCGGTGGTCGGCATCGTCACGAACAACGCCCGCCTGATGCGCCGTCACCAACACCGGCGCTACGAGGGCGACCTGCTCTTCTTCACGGCCGCCGCGCCGCGCGAGGAGGACTGGCTGACGAGGGAGGCGTGGCGCCCGTACGTCAGCGGCGAGGTCACCAACCACGACCTCGACTGCCTGCACCCGCAACTCACCCTGCCCCGGCACCTTTCGCACATCGGCTCGGTTCTCGCCACGCGCCTGGCCGAGCTGGACGGGGTGCCCGTACCGCGCGCGAGCGCGGCCCGAGAAGAGAAGGAGCCCGTGAAGTGACCGCCTGCACCGCGTTCGCCGCGTCCTCGGCGCCCGCGCCGTTCGAGGCGCCCGAGGGCGACCCGGACAGGGATCCTTCGGACCAGAGCCACCTCGTCCTGCGCGCGCCTCGTGGCGAGCGCGCGCTGTGGCCCGTCTTCGCGCCCGTACCGGGCGGCTGGGAGACGGAGTTCGGCCCGGCCGCGCACGCCGCCTGCGTGACGCACATCGAGACGTCCGGCTGACAGGCGCCCTTCCGCCCTCCGCACGCGTCCGTACGTCTCAGGCGCGATCCCTACGGCCTACGGCCTACGGCCCATGGCGTCACGCGCCGTCCAGCAGTTCCACCAGGCCCGCCGCCATCTCGTCCCGCCAGCACAGGTAGTCGTGCCCGCCGTTGAACTCGTGGTACGTCGCGTGCCAGCCCTTCTCGGCCAGCGTGTCCCGCAGCCGCCGGTTGGCGGGCAGCAGCACCCACTCCTGCTCGCCCGCCGACAGCCGCAGCCGCACGGGCGGAACGGGAGACGGCGCCTCGGCCACCATCCGCGTCACCCGCTCTGTTTCCTCGGCGTCCGCGCCGTTCGGCCACCAGAAGGAACCCGACTGCGCCAGCGCGGCGCCGAAGCGGTGCGGGGCACGCAGCACCCCGTAGACGGACATCAGCCCGCCCAGGCTCTGGCCCGCCAGCACGGTACGCGCCGGATCCGCGGTGACGGGCCAGCGGCCGGCGGCCCAGGGCAGCAGTTCCCCTTCGAGGAACTCCAGGAAGGTGTCGTTGCCCGCCAGTTCGTCGGCGCGCTGGTCCTGGCCGAGCGCGTGCGGGAGCAGCGCGAGGACGGGCGGGATGCGGCCCTCGGCGATGAGGTTGTCGAGCAGCGCGGAGAAGTCCAGGCGGGGTTCCCACATCTCGCCGTCGAAGAGCACGACGACGGGCAGCTCGCGGGGTGCGCCCTCCGGCTCGCCCTGATCGCCGCCCTGCGTGGGGCCCTCCGGCGGCTCGTACACCCACACCTCGCGCTCGTTGCCGAGGGCGCCGCTGCGCACCCGGTGCACACCTACGTGCCCGCGCGCCACATCGGCCCTCCGCTCCCACGCGCGGGGCGAGGGCGCGTGCGGCAGGCGTACGACCGACAGCGGTTCGCCGCCCCAGCGCCGGGGGAAGGCGGCCGGGTTGTGGGCGTCGCGGCGCGGGACACCGTCGACACGTATCTCGTAGGTGGCACGCCAGTCGCGACGCATCCGTACGCTCCAGTGCCACACATCGGTGCCGGGCACCCGGCGCATGGTGTTGCGCTCCATGGCCGCCGGATCGGCGACCTTGTTCGGCAGGACGGTCACCTCGCCGGTCTCCTCGTCGCCGCGCCAGAGGAAAGTGACGGCAGCGTGGTCCGGGTTGCCGGCGGGGTCGGCCTCGATCAGCGGGGTGCCCTCGCGTGCGACGTCCCGCCACAGCCGCGCCACGGCCTCCTCAGCCCGGACTCCCTCCGCCAGCTCGGCCTCCAGGGCGCGGACGCGCGGACTGCCGGTCAGCTCGACGGGCGCGGGGCGGGCCAGCCGTGGCGGGCGCGCCGTGTTGGCCCTGGCCGTGGTCGCGGTGGTCGTGGTGGGGCCGGGCTGCGGCGGGGACTGCTGCGCCATGGGCGTGGCCTCCAGGGGCGTGCTGGCGTACGCGCGGACGTGACGTACGAGATGGTCGGCGGGCACGACGGAGAGCGGTGGCGCTCCCGAAGTAAGGCTTACCTTACCCATGGCCGCGCCGCCGCTCGTCCGCCGCCCGCTGACGTACCGCGTCAGGGCAGCAGCCGTGGCGCGCGCCTGGCCGCCACGTCCTCGACCCATCCGACGAGGAGGACCGCCACGGCGATCAGCACCCAGGCCACCCCGAACAGGAACCACTGGCTGTCCAGCGGCAGATACCGCTCGAAGGCGGGCACGTCCCACAGCGGGTCGATCAGCACGACGCCCGCCATGAGCGCGATCTCGTGCCACAGATAGACCGTCACGGCGCGGGCGTTGAGCACCCTGACCAGCCGGTCCACCGGCTTCCAGCGGCCCGTCCCGGAGAGCCGTGGCCGCCGGCGCATCAGCAGCAGGACGAAGCCCGCCGACCACAGGGTCTGCGCGAGGGGGATGTCGTCGAGGTCGTAGCCGCCGTCCACCGGGTGCCGGAGCGCCCACCACGGTGAGTGCGGAATGCGGAGTTCTCTGAAAACGGCCGCCGGAACCGTGGGGGCCCTCGTGCTGGTGTGCCTGGGCTGCGCCGCGTGCTCGACGGGCACCCCCGCGGCCGGAGGGGGCGGGAGCACCGCCGCACGGTCCGCGCCCTCCGCCACGAGCGGTGCCGGGGACACCGGCTACGCCCGGCCTGGAAGACCCTCGCCGTGACCGCGATGGCGGGCGTCAACGACGTCGAGGGCGAGACGTTCACCCTCGCGGACGCGGCCGAGCTGCGGACGTTCGCCGAGGAGCGGGGCCTTGGCTGGCTGTCCCTGTGGGCGTCCTTCCGCGATCAGGAGTGCGAGGGCGACGCCACCCCGGCGAAGGCGCAGGACACGTGCAGCGGTGTCGAGCAGCGGTCCGGCGCCTTCGCCGCCGCGCTGTCGGGCTGTCGGGCTGTCGGGCTGACCAGCCTGTCGGGCCGGCCCGGCTTACGCGGACGAGGTGGGTGGCGGAGTGGGCGGGGTGGCGGGACGGACGGGGAGCGTCAGGAGGAGGACGAGGGGCTGCCGGTGGGCTGGGGGCCGCCCGCGTCCGAGCCGTCGTGGGTCGCGTCGGGGTCGACGGCGACGGTGAGCGAGGCGGCCACCCCGTCGGTGATGCGGCCCCGCTTGTAGCGCAGCTTCAGCAGACCGCCCTGCGCGCCACCGCCCGGGTAGATGAAGTCCTCGTCGAGGGTGGTCCTGGTGGTGTTGGTGCGGTACGGATCGGCCTCGGCCGAGGCCAGCACGGCCTTCTCCTCGAAGTAGAGCTGCCCCGTGTGGCACTGGTGGCCGCCCTCGTACCCGTCCTCCGTCAGCTTTCCGTCCACGTGCACCTTGGTGTGGATGTGCACGGCGCGCCCCTGGTACCAGCCGGGGAAGACCGTTCCGAACTCGACGACGCCGTGCCGGTCCGTCATCTGCGAGCCGCGCAGGAAGGTCGTGCCGTCGGTCGGCTCCTGGTGTCCGCCGCCGCCGCCGCCGGGTCCGCCCGTCGGTGTTCCGGTGGGTGTTCCCGTCGGTGCGCCGGAGGGCGGGGGCTCCGAGCCGCCGCCACCGCCACCGCCCGAGCCCATGCCGGTGTAGCCGGAGTAGACGCCGACGGCATCGCAGTGCCAGATGTCGACGGCCGCGTTCCTGAGCGGCTTGCAACTGGTCCCGTCGATCACCTTCAGCCGCAGTGTCATGGGGATGCCGGGACGGTCCTCGGCGATGTCCCGGCGGAAGAGGTCGTAGTCGAGGTAGTACGGGCCCTCGATGGACTCGGCCGTCAGGCGGTAGCACTCCTCGGCCGTGCCGTCGGCGCCGCCCGCCGCCGCCGTCGCGGTGGCGGTGGCGGTGGCGGTGGCGTCACCCGCGAGGGCGTTGGCGGCGCCCAGTGCGCCGATGCCCACGGCCACGGCACCCGCGCCGCCGAGGGTGAGGGCACGGCGCCGGGACAGGTCGCGGTCGCCGCGCCGGGTAGGGTCCCGGTCGCTCTGCTGGGAGATGGCTTCATCGCTCATGCGCCGAGATGCTAGGGATGCGGTGGCGGAAGGTCGCTGTGAAGGAGCTGTGGGTTCCTGTGAATCACGGGCACCTGCCGGGGGCGGGCGTCGGCCACCGAGCCGTTCCGACGGTTTTCGGGTTGAATGAACCGGTATGAGCGAACGTCGCGCAGGGGGACACGGCAAGGGAGCGGCGCCGGGGCCCGTACGGCGGCTCCCACCTTGTTCACGGCCGGTTCACAGTGCGTTCTCAGAGGAACCGCACAGCCTGTTCTCATGAGCGAGACATCAGCACACCCGCCTTGCGGCGCGGACGCTTCCCCCGCACCGGAGCGCGAGGACGGGAGTTGGCGCGGGGGCGGGCGCTGCGTGCGGTGTGGGGGGCTTCGCATGCGACGGAGCTGGCGGTGCTGGTGGCGGCGAATCTGGCGGCGACGGTGCTGCGGTTCGTCCTCTTCCGTGCCTGGGTCTTCTCCGCCAAGCACGAGCAGGGACAGGGCATGGACGGTGACCGTACCGGCGCCACCGCCTACCAGCGGACCACCGACGAGCCGACCATGACGCTGCGCCCCGTCGCCGGTGCCGAACCGGTGGCGCCCGAGGCCAGGACCCACACAGGGCGCGTCCGATGACGACCACTCACCACACGGGCCATGTGGAGCACACGGACGGCACGAGCCGCCACGGCGCGGCGACCGGCACCGTCACGAGCGCGGGTACGGGTGCCCGCACAGACACGGGTGGCGGTGCCCCTGGCGGCGCGCCGGGCGGCGGCAAGGGCAACCCCGGCGGCCCCGGCGGTCAGGGCCAGCCCCCGCAGCGGGGCGGCACGTCGCAGGGCACACCCGGCAAGAGCGCCAGCTCCGGGAAGTCCGGCAACGGCGTGCCCGGCAAGAGAGGTAAGGGAGGCAAGGGCGGCGGGGCCGGTGGCGGTGTCGGCGCGATGCTCAACGGCACAACAGTCACCGCCAAGGCGAAGGCCAAGCTCAGCGCCGACGCCGACGACCGGTTCCTCCAGCGCGGCCAGCTACCAACCGGCCACCGGCTCACCGGTGATGGCCGTCGGTGGCTTCAACGGCAGCGACCCGAGCCCCACCCTCGCCCAGTTCAAGAAGTACGTGGCGGACGGGAAGATCCACTACTACATCGGCACGTCCAGCGGTTCAGGAGGCTCAAGCCGCAGCTCGGGGACGGCGTCCTCGGTCGAGTCCTGGGTCGCGGACCACTTCACCAAGGTCACGGTCGGAAGCAGCACGTTCTACGACCTGACCCGGCCGACGTCCACGGACTGACCCCGTCGGCCCGCACGGCGGACGGGCGGAGCAATCTCAACGAGCCGCCCAGACGATACAGTTGGGCGCGGACGCAGCTCGCATAAGCCCAGTTCGGAGGAAGGGAATTCTGTGAGTAGTCTCAACAAGGGGCTCAGGAAAGTCGAAGTGACACTCAAGTGGGATCCCAGCCCCTCTGGTGCGCCGGTCAACGATCTCGACATCGTCGCCGCGACGTATACCGCTGACGATCCGCACGGAAAGCCCGCCTATCTCGTCCATTTCGACAGCCGTTCACCCGACGGCACCATCACCCTCAACCGGGACAGCAGGACGGGCCAGGGATTCGGCGCGGACGAGGCCATGACCCTCGAACTCGACCGGCTGGCTTCCTCGTATGTGCGGGTTGTCGTGGGTGTGGCCATACAGCAGGGCGGCGGGCGCAAGACGTTCGCCGAAGTGCCGAACAGCAGCGCGAAGATCTGTGAGGGCGTCAACGAGCTGGTCCAGGAGGACTTCTCGCGCGTCGGTCAATCCACGGCGGCCACCATCGCCGAGTTCGTCCGGGGCGAGTCGGGCGAGTGGGAAATCCGCCCGGTGCTCCGCGGTTTCGACACGGACCCCGCCGCCTTCGCCGACATCATGGGACGCGAATACTCCTGAACGGCGTTCCTTTTCCGGGCCGGTGACCGTTCCGGCCCGGTGACCGTTCCGGGCCGGGGAAATCCCCGGCGAATTCACCTCGTACGGACACGACGTACCCCCGGCAGCCCCTTCTGGCTGCCGGGGGAGTCATGACGGCGGCGCTCGGCACCGCCCGGCAGCGCATAAGCGGAGAGGGGCCAGGCGACGGTGCAGGCGTCAGAGGTCCGGCGTGCGGTGGCCGCGGCCACGGCGATCGCCTCGTCGTGCGGCCTCGCGGCCGACGACGCGAGCGTTCTCCACGATTCGAACAAGCTCACCCTGCGGCTGCTGCCCTGTGACGTCCTGGCCCGGGTGGCACCCGTGGCGCACCAGGTCGCACAGTTCGAGATCGACCTCGCTCAGCGGCTCGCCGCGTCCGGGTGCCCCGTCGCCGTCCTTGAGCCCCGGGTGGAGCCACGCGTCTACGAGCGTGACGGCTTCGCGGTCACGCTGTGGACCTACTACGAACCCGTCGCACCTCAAGAGGCCGCACCAGCCGCACCAGCCGCAGCAGCCGTACCAGAGGTCCCGTCAGCCGACTACGCCCATGCGCTCGCGCAACTGCACCTCGGCATGCGCGGGCTCGACGTCCTCGACGTCCCGACGCCGCACTTCACGGAGCGGGTCGAGCAGGCCCAGCGACTCGTGGCGGACCGCGACCGCACCCCGGCGCTCCCCGACGCGGACCGGGAACTGCTCGCCGACACGCTGCGGAGCCTGAGCCGATCGATCGGCGAGCGCGGCGGCGGCCCGGAGCAGCTTCTGCACGGCGAGCCGCACCCGGGCAACCTGCTCGCCACGAAGAACGGGCCGCTGTTCATCGACCTTGAGACGTGCTGCCGCGGCCCCGTCGAATTCGACCTCGCCCATGCGCCCGAAGACGTCAGCGTGCACTATCCGGGTGTCGATCAGGACGTGCTGCGCGACTGCCGGATCCTCGTGCTGGCGATGATCACCACCTGGCGCTGGGACCGGGACGACCAACTCCCCGACGGGCGTCGGCTGGGCACGGAATGGCTCGCCCAGATCCGCGCCGCGCGCGAGGGCAGCGGCCCCCGAAGCGCCTGAAGCCCGCCCCGTAACCGCTGGTCACTGGGGGACAGCGGGATAGTCCCCGGGTGCCGACGCACAGGTTCCGGATGTACGGAGCGACGATCCCGTCGGACAGCCTCACTTCATGAGTCCGGCGATTCCCGAGGCCGGAATCCTCCGCGCACGGCACAGCCACAAACCTGGCCTCACACACCCTCCGGTGCCACCGGCCGGCGGAGCTGGATCAGATCCCAGCGGTTCCCGTACAGGTCCCGGAAGACGGCGACCGTGCCATAGGGCTCCTGCCGGGGCGCTTCCTCGAACACGACCCCGGCCGCCCTCATCCGCTGGTAATCGCGATCGAACGCGTCGGTGTTCAGGAACCAGCCGACCCGGCCGCCGGTCTGGTCCCCGATACGAGCCTCCTGCTCGCCGGTCACGGCCCTGGCCAGGAGCACAGCCGTCTCCCGCGCTCCGGGCGGAGCGATCACCACCCACCGCTTGTCCTCGTCGATCCGTGTGTCCTCCACGAGCTCGAACCCGACGGCGTTCCGAAAGAAGGCGATGGCCTCGTCGTAGTCACGCACGACAACAGTCACCAGTCCGAGATGCGTCATCACGCGATCGTGCGCGCAAGGCGTACAGACGTGCCATCCCGATCCGGCAGACCTTCCCGGACAGCACGCCCTATCGGCGTGCGCTCTCACCTCCGCGGAGCCGTACGGGAGCGGGCTGGACGGCGTTCTGCTGGTGGCCGAGCGCCGAGTACGGGCGGTGCCTCGGGGAGGCGTTGGCCTGGTCGAGGGCCGAGGCGGTCGTCGCTGCCGGGCCCAGCACGACCGCGACCGTCACACAGGCCGCCGTCCACGGGGTGCGCACCAGCCGAAGCCAGCGCGAGGATGTCTGTCCGTCCCTCATGCCGCGTCTCCTGTCCGTGTCTGTGTCCGTGTCTGTTTCTGGGCGGTCCCGCCCACGTCCGCTGACACGCAGTGTGCGGCGCCCCGTTGTGCCCCGGCCCGGTGGACGCTGTGCGTCCGCTGTGACGTAGGGGTGTGGCGGACAGGTGTGGCGGACGGGTGTGGCGTGGTGCGGGACTCTTGCCTCCGTCGCCGTCAGCGCCGACTCTTGTCGTGGCACCCGGCCCGCGACATGTGCCGCCCGTGACACGTGGCGTACCACGGCGGGACCGTACGGGGCGGGGTATGGCGCGGACCTGTCGGAGCAGCCGGAAGAGGGCGCATGAAACCTCCCGCGTTCGAGTACGTGGAGCCGCGCACCGTCGAGGAGACGGTGGAGACTCTGGCCGAAGCAGGGGAGGGGGCGTCGCTGCTGGCCGGAGGTCAGAGCCTGCTGCCGCTGCTCAACCGGCGCCGGGTGCGCCCGGCCGTCGTCGTGGACATCAACCGGGTGCGGGACATGAGCGCGGTGGAGATCCGCGCGGACCGCGTGCGGATCGGCGCGATGGCCCGGCTGCGCGAGCTGGAGCGCCACGAAGCGCTGCGCGGCGCGCTGCCCGTACTGCCCGCGACGGTGCGCCTCGTCGCGCACCCGCAGATCCGCAGCCGCAGCACGGTCGGCGGCTCGCTCAGCCACGCCGACCCGGCGGCCGAGCTGCCCGCGCTGGCCGTGGCGCTCGGGGCGCGGATGTTCCTGCGGTCGGCCGAGGGCGAGCGCACGGTGTCCGCCGACGACTTCTTCCGTTCCGAGGCCACCGAGGCCACCGACGCGACCGACGTGGCCGACGTGGCCGGTGCGACGAACACACCCGGCGCGCCCGCTCCCCGTACAGCCCGGCGCCCGGGCGAGGTGCTCACCGCGGTCGAGTTCCCACGGCGCGACGGTTTCCGGTTCTGCTTCGTGGAGATCCCCCGGCACGGCCAGGGCGGGTTCCCGCTGGTCGGGGTCTGCCTCGGCCTCGACCTCGCCCGTACGAACGGCACCCGCGCGACGACGGTGACCGCCGCACGCCTGGCGGGCGCCGGGGTGGCGGACCGGCCCGTGCGGCTGGCCCGCGCCGAGGAGGCGCTGCGGGGCCGGTCCCTGGACGCGCTCGTCGCCGGACTCACCGGCGGGGAGACCGGCGACGTGCTCGACGGCGTGCTCGACGCGGCGGAGGCCGAGGCCGCACCGCCCAGCGACCTGCACGGCAGCGCCGCGTTCCGTACCGCGCTGCTGCGCACAGCGGTGCGGCGCGCCCTCGGCCGCCTGGCGGCCGAAGCACGCACAAAACCGGAGACGGCGGAAGCGGCTCGCGCTGACGCCGCGGCCGAGGGAGCCGAGGGAAGGGACACCGACGCCGAGGGAAGGGGCAGGGCATGAGCGGGACCACGACACGCGAGGTGACCGTGACCGTGAACGGCGCGGTGCGCTCGGGCCGTACGGAGGCGCGGACCCTGCTGAGCGACTTCCTGCGTCACGGCCTGGGGCTCACGGGCACACACGTCGGCTGCGAGGAGGGCGTGTGCGGAGCCTGCACGGTCCTGCTCGACGGGACGCCCGTGCGGTCCTGTCTGATGTTGGCGGTCCAGGCGGACGGGCACCGCCTGGAGACGGTCGAGGGGCTGGCGCGGAACGGTGAACTCTCGCCGCTGCAAGAGGCGTTGATGGTGGAGCACGGACTCCAGTGCGGCTTCTGCACCCCGGGCATCCTGATGAGCCTCACCGCCGCCGAACGGGAGGGACTGGGCACGGAGGCGACCGTCGACGAGGTGCTGGCGGGACATCGCTGCCGCTGCACCGGCTACGCGGGCATCCGCGCCGCGATCGAGCGCCGAGGGCGGGAGACGAACCCCGCCCGACACTTCCCGGACACCCCGGGCGAGCCCCTACACGCCCCACACCTCGCGGACACCCCGGGCCACCCCTCGTATCCCGCGGACACACCCCGCGAGGCCACGCACCCCGAGGTCACACTCCCCTCCGACATGGCGTTCCCCTCGGGCCCCTCGGACAAGGGCGGGGAGGCCACCCGATGACCGGCGACGGCACGGCACCCGCCCCCGGCGAACCCACGTCACCCGCCCTCGGCGAGGGCCTGATCGGGCGCCCGCTGCCCCGCGTCCACGACCCGCGCATGCTGCGCGGCCAGGGGCGCTACGTCGACGACATCGACGACGCCTCGGCCCTGCACGCGGCCCTCGTCCGCAGCACCGTCGCACACGGCCGCGTCACCCGCTTCGACGCCTCGGCCGCACTCCGCGACACCGGAGCCCACCTGGCGCTCGGGCCCGAGGAGATCGCGCGGCACACCGAACCCCTGCCCACCGTCTGGAACATCCCCGGCCAGCGCCTCAAGCACATCGAGCTGGCGGCGCCCACGGTCCGCTACGTCGGCCAGCCCATCGGCATCGTCGTGGCCGACAGCAGGGCGGCGGCCGAGGACGCGGCCGAACGTGTCGAGGTCACCGTCGAGCC
Source organism: Streptomyces sp. NPDC054796 (assembly GCF_053611545.1). Classification (NCBI taxonomy): domain Bacteria; kingdom Bacillati; phylum Actinomycetota; class Actinomycetes; order Kitasatosporales; family Streptomycetaceae; genus Streptomyces; species Streptomyces sp. NPDC054796. The sequence continues at coordinate 103,711 of NZ_JBSHAO010000010.1, forward strand.
GCTGCCCGCCGTGGTGGGCGTGGACGCCGCGCTCGCCGACGGCGCGCCGCTGCTCTACCCGGAGGACGGCAGCAACATCGCGGGCGAGGTGCGCTTCGGCGACCCGGCCTCCGACGTCGAGGAGATCATGGCGGGCGCCCCGTACGTCGTCGAGCGCGAACTCGGCGTCCAGCGGGTCAGCTTCTGCTCCATGGAGCCGCGCGGCATCCTCGCCGAATGGCTCGACGCCACCGAGCAGTTGACGGTGTGGAGCAGCACCCAGGTGCCGCACGCCGTCCGCTACGGGCTGGCCACCGCGCTGCGGCTGCGCGTCGACCAGATCCGCGCGCTCGTGCCCGACGTGGGCGGCGCGTTCGGCGGCAAGGCCGCGGTGTACGTGGACGAGGTGCTGGTGTGCCTGGCCGCCAGACTCCTCGGCCGCCGCGTCAAGTGGACCGAGGACCGAGCCGAGGCGCTCACCGCCAGCTACCAGGGCCGTGGCCAGCGCGCCCACGCCCGGCTCGCGCTCGACGCCGACGGCCGCTTCCTCGCCGTGGAGGCCCACATCAAGGGCGATCTCGGCGCCTTCCCGACGCAGGGCGGCTCGGGCCCGTTCCAGGTCGCGGGACAGTCGATCGAGGGGCCCTACCGCTTCGACCGCGCGGGGGCGACCGTCACCGCGGTCCACACCAACGCGGTGCCCACCGGGGCCTACCGCGGCTACGGCATGCAGGAGGCGGCCTGGATCAGGGAACGTCTCATCGAGGAGGCGGCGCGCGAACTCGGCGTGGAGGCAGGCCACTTGAGGCGGCTCAATCTCGTGCGCGCCGACGAGATGCCGTACACCACCCGCACGCTGATGACCTACGACAACGGCGACTACCCGGCAGCCCTGCGCCGCGCCGCCGAACTGGCCGAGGGGTTCAGGCGCGAGCGCACGGGGCGGGTGCGGCGGGGTGCGGCCGTCACACCGTGTGTGGAGATCACCGGCTTCGCGCCGACCGCGCTGCTGGAGCTGGCGGGCGCGGAGATGAGCGGCTGGGAGGGCGGCCGGATCCGTGTCAACGAGGACGGCACCGTCACCGTGTTCGCCGGGGCGATCTCGATGGGGCAGGGCATCGAGACGGCGCTGGCGCAGATCGTCGCGGAGCAACTGGGACTGCCGCTCCAGCAGATCGCGGTGCGTCTCGGCGACACCGACACCACCCCGCACTCCGAACTGTCCTCGCAGGCCAGCCGCTCCGTCGCGCTTTCCGGCGGGGCGCTGATGCTGGCCGGTGCGCGGATGCGGGAGCGGATGCAGGGGCTGGCGGCCCGGTATCTGGGCACCGCGACCGAGGACGTCAGGCTCGAAGGGCAGGTCTTCCGCGCCGGGAAGACGGGGGAGACGGCGACGTGGCGCGAGGTCGCCCACCGCGGCTGGCTCGGCTGGGGCCGCGCGGAACACGACCGCATCCAGTTGGAGGAGACCGTCGACTTCGACCCGCCCGCGATCACCTTCGCCTACTCGGCGCACGCGGCCGAGGTCGCCGTCGACCTGGACACCGGCACGGTGACGGTCGAGAAGTACCACACCGTCAACGACAGCGGCGTCCTGGTCAACCCGCTCATCGCCAAGGGCCAGATCGTCGGGGCCGTCGCGCAGGGGCTGGGGCTCGCGCTGATGGAGGAGTCGGCGTACGACCCGGTGACCGCGCAGCCGCTCACCACCTCGCTGTGGGACTACGAGCTGCCGGGGCCTGGCGACGTGCCCGACGTGGGCGTCGAGCACACCGTCACACCCAGCACCCTCATCCCCGGCGGCTTCAAGGGGCTGGGGGAGGGCGGCACGCTGCCGCCGCCCGTCACGGTGGCCAACGCCGTGGCGGACGCGGTGCCCGAGATCGCCCACGCCCTCACCGAGACCCCGCTGACCCCCGCACGGGTCTGGGAGCTCCTCGCCGCCGAGGGCCTGGACCGCGCACGGGGGTGAACCACGGGGCGCCGCCGGGCGCGGCACGCGCGTACGCCCGTTGCCGCTACCCGCGCGCCAGACCGGCCACGTGCGCCGCCGCGTGCTCGGCGAAGGAACGCGGGGGCCTGCCGGTGACGCGCTCCACCGTGGGGCTGACCCGGTCCTCGGAGCCTCCGGCGATCGACCGGTCCATCCCCGCGAGGAGCGCCGCGAAGGCGGGCGGCATCCCGGTCGCCGCCAGCCTGTCGCGCATGGCCTCGTACGGGACGGGACGGTGCGCGATCCGCCTGCCGGTGACGCGTGAGACGACGGCGGCGACGTCCGCGTAACTCAGCGCCTCGGGCCCCGTGATGAGGTGCGCGGTGTTGTGCGCCCGCGCGTCGCTCAGCGCCCGTACGCCGACCTCCGCGATGTCCCGCACGTCGACGAACCCGACCCGCCCCTCACCCGTCGCGGTCACGATCTCGTCCGCCGCGCGGATGCTGTGGGCGTGCGGGTGGTCGCCGGTGAAGTTGTCCATGAACCACGAGGGGCGGAGCACGGCCCACTCGGGGAACGTGTCGCGGACGGCGCGGTGCACGACGCTCAGCCCGTCGCCGGTCTCCGTGATGGCGGAGGAACTGAGCAGCACGGCCCGGCGCACGCCGCTCTCCCGCGCCCGCCGCAGGAACGGCAGCATCACGGCCGCCGGGTCCGGGTCCGCGAGGGGTGCGACGAGATAGAGCAGGCGTGCCCCGTCGAGCGCGGGGCCGTGCGTCGCGGGGTCGGCCCAGTCGAAGCGCACGGGCCGTACGGGATGGTTCGTCGAGCGGTCCACGGGCGCGTCCACGGGTGCTTCTACGGGGTGGCCCGGCGCGGGCCATCTGCTGCCCGCGCGCACGGGGTGCCCCAGTCCGGCGAGCCCGGCGGCGACGCGGCTGCCGGTCTTGCCGGTGCCCCCGGTCACGAGAACGGGTTCAGGTCCGGTCATCGGGCACCGCCTCCGAAGGGCGCGTTGCCGCCGTCCGTGACCTCCTGGACGACGAGCGGGTTCCAGTAGTCGCGGTAGTGGGTGAACAGGCCGTCCTTGACGGTGAGGACGACGATGTACGTCATGTCGTACGGCTCACCCGTCGCGACCACACGCCCCACCCCGCGCCACTCGGCCACGGCCACCTCGGGGTCCCCGGTCGTGTGGACCTCGGCCCAGGGGATGTCCGCGAGGTCGATGTGGTCCGGGTAGTCGGCCATATAGGCGCGGACGGCCTCCTTGCCGTCCAGCCGCCGGGGCGCGCCGGGCGGCGCGAAGGGAAACTCGACGACACCGTCCTCGGCCCAGAGTCCGAGCCAGCCGGAGATGTCCTTGGCGAGCAGCAGCTCCAGGCTTCGCCGGAAGACCTGCTCGGGGGTGGTGGGGGCAGTGGTGGACGCGGGCATGGCTGTGCCTTTCGGGGGAGGGGCGGGAGCATGAATGCGGACCGGCGGTCCGCTTCACCGAATATACGGACTGCCGGTCCGTTTTGCCAACCTGCCCCTGCGCTGGACCTGAGCCCCGCCTAGAGTGCGGACCAGTAGTCCGTTTCCGCGCCCCAGGAGGAACCCTTGCCCGCTGTACCCCCCGAGCCCCCCGTACCCCCCGTACGCAAAGAGCGCGCCGACGCCGTGCGGAACCGTGAGGCGGTGCTCGCGGCGGCGGCGCGGCTGTTCGAGGAGCGGGGCGATCCCGGCCGGGTCTCCATGGATGACATCGCCGCCGAGGCGGGCGTCGGCAAGGGCACGCTCTTCCGCCGGTTCGGGGACCGCGTCGGACTGGTCAAGGCGCTCGTCGAGCAGCGTACGGAGACGCTCAGGCGCGACGTAGCGGAAGGCCCGCCCCCGCTCGGGCCCGGCGCCCCGGCCGAGGAGCGGGTGCTCGCGCTGCTCGACGCGCTGCTGCGGCTCAAGCTGGAGAGCCGCCCGCTGATGCTGGCCCTGGAGAACGCGGGCAGCGGCAGCCCGTACCGGAACGAGGGCTACGCGCTGTGGCACGGGCAGCTCGCCGCGCTGCTGGCCGAGGTGCGCGGCGAACGTGACGCCGGCTTCCTGGCCCACGCCCTCCTGGCCGCCGTGCGGAGCGACCTCATCGAGCACGTCAGCGCGGGCGGCACCGCGCCGGAGCGGATGCGCGACGGGGTCGCGGCGCTCGCCCGCGCCGTGCTGGCGTCGGGGGAGGCGCCGTGACCCCGTCGGGGCACTCCGCCGGGGCACCCTGACGGGGTGCCTTGATGGGGGTGCGTGGCCCCGGTCAGCCGTCCTGCGCGGGCAGCGGCTCGCCCGTCTCCAGCAGCGTCTTGAGGCTGGACAGGATCTCCGGCCACCCCTCGCTCACGCCCTCCAGCATCTCGCTGCCGGGCTCGAAGTCGTCGTGGATCACGGTGAGCCGGACCGACTCGCCCAGCGGCTCGATCTCGAAGGAGACCTTCGAGATCTGCTCCTTGCGCAGCTCGGCCAGCTTCTCCTCGCTCCAGCCGAACATCTCGGCCATCTCGGGCTGGTAGTTGTGCCAGGTGTACGCCAGCTTCCGGTACGGCTCGGACTCCAGGACCACCTGGCCCCAGTCGTGGGACTCGCCGTCGGGGCTCATCTTCCACTTCACGGGTGAGCCGACCTTCCAGTCCGACTCGGGGCCCGTCCCCTCGTAGTACTGACGGATGAACGCCGGGTCGGTGAGCGCCTGCCAGAGCCGCTCGGGGGTGGTTCTGATGACGGTCACGTAGACGAACTCGGGCTTGCTCATGGGTTCCTTCTCCAGCACGTGCTTGAGGTCGGCGAGGGTGCGCAGCCGTTCGCGGCTGTACCGGCCGATCCAGCGGTCGGCGATGTCGTTGATGGGTACCGGGTTGAGGTAGTGCAGCTTCTCCCGGCCGTGGCGTACGACGGTGACCAGACACGCCGTCTCCAGCACGGCGAGGTGCTTGCTCACTGCCTGCCGGGTCATCTCCAGGCCCTCGCCCAGCTCGCGCAGGCTCTGCCCGTCACGCTCATGGAGCCTGTCGAGGAGCTGCCTGCGGTGCGCGTCGGCGAGCGCCTTGAATACCTCGTCCATGGTGCCTCCCCGCTCCACGATAGGCAACCTTTTGGTTGCGCGTCCAGTGGGAGGCGCCTCCCTGACGGCTCCACGGCTCCATGGCCCGCCCCGGCTCAGGCTTCGCCCGTCACCTCCACCGCCGTGCGCAGCCGCACGTCCTCGACGCTGTGCGCCGCCTCCGCCCTGTACGGGCCGGGCACCAGCCGCCAGTCACCCGCCGCCTCGTCCCAGACCTCGGCGGCGCGGCGGGGGAGCGGCACCACGGCCTCGGCGCTCTCGCCCGGCGCGGCCTCCACGGAGGCGAAGCCCGCGAGCCAGCGCGCGGGCCGGTCCGCGCCGCCGTCCTGCCGCTCCGGTGCCAGATAGAGCTGGACGACCTCGCGGCCGTGGCGGTCCCCGGTGTTGCGCAGCCGCACCGTGAGGGTGCCGAGGCGGCCGGCGGCGTCCGGGTCCTGGGCGTCGGCGTCGGCGTCTGGGTCGGCAGGGGTGAAGCGGGCGCTCTCGTACGTCCACTTCGTGTAGCCCTCGCCGTGCCCGAAGGGGTAGGCGGGTGCGCGGCCGTCGCGCTGCCAGGCGCGGTAGCCGATGAAGACGCCCTCGTTGTAAGGGAGTTCGCCGTCCTCCGGAACGGTCCCCTTGACGGGCGTGTCGTCGAGCACCGCGGGCCAGGTGGTGGGGAGGCGCCCGCCGGGCTCGTGGGCGCCCAGCAGCACGTCGGCGAGCGCGGCGCCCGCCTGCTGCCCCGGGAACCAGGTGAGCAGCAGCGCCGCCGTCTCGTCGCGCCAGGGAAGCTGTACGGGCGAGCCGGAGTTGACCAGCACCACCGTGCGGGGGTTGGCGGCGGCGACGGCGCGGACGAGGTCGTCCTGACGGCCGGGCAGGGCGAGGGTGGTGCGGTCGAAGCCCTCGGACTCGACGCGCTCGGTGGTGCCGACCACCACGAGCGCGGTGTCGGCCTCGCGGGCCGCGGCCACGGCCTCCGCGATCAGCTCGTCCGGATCGCGCCGCGGTCCCAGGTGGGCGAGCGCGAACACGATGGCGCGCAGCGGGCCCGTGGCCCCCTTGTCGACGGTGTGGCGCAGGGTGATCTCCACGGACCGTCCCTCCGTCAGCGCGACGCGGCCGTGCTCGACGGGCGCGTCGAAGATCGCGCCGAACGGGTCGTCCGAGGAGCGCTCCCCGTCGAAGAGCACCGTGCCGTCGACGGTCAGCGTGAAGCCGCCCGTGCCCCGGGTGCCGAAGGAGTGCTCGCCGCTCTCGCGCGGGGTGAGGGTGCCGGTGATCTCGACGGAGTGCAGCGCCTCGTACGTCACGCCAGGAGGCAGGTCGTTCCCGAGCCACTGGACCATGCCGTTCGGCACGGACGCGCTGCCCAGGACCTCCCCCGCCTCGTCGCGGCAGACGGCGCGCAGCGTGAAACCGGCGTCGGCGACGGCCAGTTCGTCGCTCGGGTCGGCGCCGACGGCGTAGGTCAGCGCGCCCTCGGGCAGCGCCTCGCGCAGGCCCTCCAGCGGGGAGACGACGTGCTCGGGGAAGACCGTGGCCGAGCCCCCGCCCAGCACGCGCGGCTCGCGGGCCAGGGCGCCGATGAGGGCGATACGGGGTGTGCGCGCGGGGTCCAGCGGGAGCGTGGGGCGGCCGTCGCGCTCCTCGTTGCGCACCAGGACGAAGGAGCGGCGGGCGATCTCGCGGGCCAGCGCGGGCCCGTCGATCCCGGCGGGCGGCGCGGTGACCACGGGCGGGGCGCCGTCGAGGAGGCCGACGCGCGCCGCGAGCCGCAGCACATTGCGCACGGCCGTGTCCACGTGTGCCACCTCGACCTCGCCCGCGCGGACGGCGGCGGCCAGCGCCTCCCCGTACACCGTGCGTGGGCCGGGCATGGCCACGTCCAGGCCGCCCTCGATCGCGCCCTTGGTCGAGCGCGCCGCCATCCAGTCCGAGACGTTGTACCCGTCGAAGTCCCACTCCCCGCGCAGCACCCCGTTCACCAGGGGACCGTGCTCGGTCATGGTGGTGCCGTTGACCGAGTTGTAGGCCGTCATGATCCCCCAGGGCCGCGCCCCCTTGACGATCATCTCGAAGGGCCTCAGATACAGCTCGCGCAGCGCGCGGGCGCCGACCACGTTGTCGACGGTGAAGCGGTCGGTCTCCGCGTCGTTGGCGACGAAGTGCTTGACCGTCGTCCCCACGCCGCCTTCCTGCACGCCCCGCACGTAGCCGGTGCCGATCGCGCCGGTGAGGTACGGGTCCTCGCTGTACGCCTCGAAGTGCCGTCCGCCCAGCGGGGAGCGGTGCAGGTTGACCGTCGGGGCCAGCAGTACGTGCACACCCTTGCGGCGGGCCTCCTGCGCGAGCAGCCGCCCTGCGCGCCGCGCGAGGCCCGGATCCCAGGCCGCCGCGAGCGCCGTCGGCGAGGGCAGCGCCACGGACGGGTCGTCCGCCGTCCAGCGCACACCCCGCACCCCGATGGGGCCGTCCGACATCACCAGCGACGGCAGCCCGATCCCGGGCACGGCGGGCAGCGACCACATGTCCTGGCCTGCGAGCAGCCGCGCCTTCGTGTCCAGGTCGAGCTTGTCCAGCGCGGCCTCGACGACGGCCTCGCGCGCCCACTCGCCCTCGGCCGGAGAACCGCCCTCCGGCGCCGGGCCGCCCTCCGGCGACCGTCCGCTTCCGCTGCTCCGGGGAACCCCGTCACCCATGTCCGTACCTCCTCGTCGACTGTCCGCTGCCGCTCCCATGGTGGACCCTGTGCCTGTAGAGCAGTAGGTTTTGTTATGTTTTCGTGATGTCGCGGCGTGGCGTACGGTCCTGCCGACGGGGAACCGAGCGGGCCGGGCGGCCACGGAAGGAGCGGGCGGGCAGATGACCAGGGCGAGGAGCCAGGAGCGCAGGGCGGAGATCGTCGGTGCGGCTCTGGAGGTGATCGCCGAGCGGGGCTACCGGGGCGCGTCGCTGGGGGCCGTCGCCGAGCGGGTGGGCCTCACCCAGCAGGGGCTGCTGCACTACTTCCCCACCAAGGAGGAGCTTCTCGTGGCCGTGCTGGAAGAGCGCGACCGCTGGGACACAGGTGGCAGCCGCACCGCCGGGGCGCGGCGGCTCGATCTCCTCGGCTCGCTGGTGGAGTACAACGCGATGCGCCCCGCCATCGTGCGGACCTTCTCGGCGCTGCTCGGCGAGAGCGTCACCGAGGACCACCCCGCGCGCGACTTCTTCACCCGCCGCTACACCCAGGTGCGCGGCGACATGGCGGCGCTGCTGCGCGCCGAACTCGGCGGGACGCTGCCCGGCGGACTCACCCCGGCCCAGGCCGCACCCCTGCTCGTGGCCGTCATGGACGGGTTGCAGTACCAGTGGCTGCTGGACCCGGAGGCCGTGGACATGCCCGCCGTCTTCCGCGCCTTCCTCGCGCTGCTGGGGTACGGCGCCCCGTTGGACGACGGGGACGACGCGAAGCGCTCTTCCTGCTGACGGGTCGCCAGGCGCCCGGCGCGGGCGCCTGACCTGACGTCAACTACCGCTGTCCTGCTCGCCGGACGGCGCGGCGGTGGCGTCCGCCGTCGGCGGCCAGACGGGGCGCGAGGACTCGGGGACGGTCTCCAGTGCGTGACGCACCGTCAAGAAGGAGGGGAAGAGATCGGTGCTGCCGGTCTGCGCCAGCAGCGCGGTCAGCCGCCTCCCCACGTGGACGAGGAGCAGCGCACCGGGCCGGCGGTGCAGCAACCACCGCAGCGCGAGCAGGCAGTTGAGCCCGCGCGAGTCGCAGAAGACCAGTGCCGTCACATCCAGGACGAGATAGCGGTAGCCCGCGTCCACGGCATCACCGAGAGCGGCCATGAACGACAGCTCCGAGGCGTAGTCGAGATCCCCGCTGACCCGCAGGACAGCACAACTGTCACTGTGCGCGAGGGTGGTGATGACCAAGTGGCCCGTGCCCGGGGGCATGACATCTCCGTCCGGCCCGAACGTGGATTCCGTCCTGTCCCCGGCGACGGCACATGTCGCAGGCGGGAACAGATAACCGCGTTCCCCTTTCCTGCGCGGGTGAATCCACCGTGCGACAAGGAGGGACGTGCGGATACGGAAGTGTGTGATGAGCCGGGACGGAGGATGTCCGAGGTCCGTACCTTGCGGGTGCTCAAGGGTGTTCAGCGCTGCTTACGGGGGTCCATGGGCGCACCTCACGGGACGCCGGTGCGGGTTCAGAGTGCCACCGGCTGCGACGCGCGGGACATTTCGCGGCGCATACGGGCGAAGGGGCGTGGGCGGTTGAAGGCGAGGACGGCGGTGGTACGGCCCTCGTTCTCGTAGACGGCGAGGAAGCTGCGGTCGTCGGACGAGCCCTCCGCGACCCTGACCGTGTCCCCCTCCCCCCGGCGCCCCGCGAACTGGACGCGCACGCCGTACTGGTCGGACCAGAAGTACGGCAGCGCGCGGTGCTCCTCCACGGTTGCCCCGGCGAGGAGGTTGCGGACGGCGGTCGCGGGCTGCTGGGTGGCGCTCGTCCAGTGCTCGGAGCGGTGGTCGCCGCAGCGGGCCACGTCCCCGACGGCCACGACCCCCGGCATCCCGGTGGCACCGCCCGCGTCGCACACCACACCGTCCCGCAGTGCGAGCCCCGATCCCTCCAGCCAGCCGGTGTTCGGCCTGGCGCCGATGCCCGCGACGACCACATCGGCGGGGCGCACGCGGCCGTCCTGGAGTTCCACGCCGCCCACGCGCCCGTCGGCGCCCCCGCGCAGCGCGGCGACGCCCGTGCCGCACAGCAGGGTGACGCCGTGGTCCTTGTGCAGCGTCGCGCAGGCACGGGCCATCTCCTCGCCGAGCTGCGGCACGAGGGGGAGCGGGGCCGCCTCGATGACGGTGACCTCGTGGCCCATCGTGGCGCAGGACGAGGCGACTTCGGCGCCGATGAAGCCGCCGCCGATCACCACCACACGGGCCCGGCCCCGGCGAAGGTCCGCGCGCAGCGCCTGCGCGTCGTCGACGGTGCGCAGGGTGTGCACGCCCGGCATGTCGCCGCCCGGCATCCGGCGCGCCGCGGCGCCCGTCGCGATCACCAGGCCCTCCGTCGACAGGCTGCGGCCGTCCTCGAGGCGGACGGCCCGCTCCCACGGATCGAGCCCCGAGGCGCGCGCCCCGAGCATCCACTCGGCCGCCAGATCCGTCTCGTCGTCGTCATCGGTCAGCGTCAACTGCTCCCGGGTGACGGCCCCGGTGAGGAACTGCTTGGAGAGGGGTGGTCGGTCGTAGGGCCTGTGGCGTTCCTCGCCGACGATCACCAGCCTTCCGTCGAAGCCCTGGGCGCGCAGCTCCCGCGCGGCGTAGAGGCCGGCGAGCGACGCTCCGACAATCGTGATGGTCTTCAAGCTGCGCTTCCTTCCTGAGGGCTGATCTCCTCAGCCGCTTCGTGGACGTAGACCGTGCCGTTCTCGACGGTCACGGGGTGCGTGCGGACGGCCTTGCGGGCCGGGAGACAGGTCGGGGTGCCCGTACGGAGGTCGAATGAAGCCTCATGGAGCGGGCATTCGATCAGACAGCCCTCCAGCCAGCCCTCGGAGAGGGAGGCGTCCTGGTGGGTGCAGGTGTCATCGATGGCGTACAGCCGCCCCTCGGAATGGAAGACGGCTATCGGCGGCTGGGTGGCGACACGGATGGACTCGCCCTCGGGCAGGTCTTCGAGGCGACAGACGGGAATCACTGGGTCCCCCTCGTACTCTTCGGTATCATCGCGTTTCGTATCGTGCACTGCGAAGCGCGATGCGCAACAGAATCCAAGCCGTGGGCGCACACGTCAAGGGATTCCTGGCAAAGTGCGTGCCAACCGGCGCGACAGGCGGTGGAGTTGAGCAGATGACGGACAAGTCGGAGGACCGGAACGAGGAGAAGTCGACGAAGGGATCCACCGGAGGAGTGCAGTCCGTTGACCGGGCGGTGAGCGTGCTGGAGATCCTCGCGCAGCACGGCGAGGCCGGGGTCACGGAGATTGCCGAAGAGCTGAACGTCCACAAGTCGACCGCCTTCCGGCTTCTCGGAGTGCTGGAGAACCGGGGGCTGGTCGCCCAGGAGCAGGAGCGCGGAAAGTACTACCTCGGTGCGGGGGTGCTGCGCCTGGCGGGCGCCGCCGCCGCACGTCTCGACATCTCCCAGGAGGGCGCCCCGGTCTGCCGGGATCTCGCGGGCGAGGTGGGCGAGACGGCGAACATCGCGGTGCTCGACGACGACGCCGCGGTCAACATCATGCAGGCGCGCGGCTCCTCGTCGGTCACCGCGCAGAACTGGCTCGGGCGGCGCACCCCGCTGCACGCCACCTCCAGCGGCAAGACCCTGCTGGCGCACCAGCCCAAGTCGGTGCGGGAGAGCGTGCTGTCGCGGAAGCTGCCCCGCATCACCGAGCGCACGGTGACCGTCGCGGGCGAACTGCGGTCGCAGCTCGAAGCGGTGAAGGAGAACGGGTTCGCCGTCGCCATCGACGAGCTGGAGATCGGGCTGCACGCTGTCGCGGCGCCGGTGCGCGCGCACGACGGGGACGTGATCGGCGCGATCAGCGTCTCAGGGCCCTCGTACAGACTGGCCGACGAGAATCTCCAGGAGGTGGTCAAGTGCACCATGGCTGCCGCCCAGGAGCTCTCGCGCCGCATGGGTTACCGGTACTGACAAGCGCTGACGAAGCGTCACCAACGGATGAACGGGGCCGGGTCACCGGCCCCGTTCCGCTGTGTGCAGGCCATTTACTGACGCTTAACACCGGGGGGTTGACGCTGCCCTCCCGCCGTTCCCAAGATGTCGCTCATAGCGCAACTGGTCGTGCAGTACGCAACAGCTTGAGGGAGCGGTCATGCCGCACGAGGTACGTGCTGTCGTCGCGAGGAAGCGGGGCGCGCCGGTTGAGGTGCAGCCCATCAACGTGCCCGACCCCGGCCGGGGAGAGGCGCTGATTTCCGTCCAGGCATGCGGTGTTTGCCATACTGACCTGCACTATCGCGAAGGAGCGATCAACGACGAGTTTCCCTTCCTGCTCGGACACGAGGCGGCGGGCGTCGTCGAGGAGGTCGGCGACGGAGTCACCGACCTGCTGCCGGGCGACTATGTGGTGATCGCCTGGCGCGCGCCATGCGGATCCTGCCGTTCCTGCCGCCGCGGACGCCCGTGGTACTGCTTCGCATCCCGTAACGCCGCCCAGCCCATGACGCTGCTGGACGGCACCCCGTTGAGCCCGGCCCTGGGCATCGGCGCCTTCGCCGAGAAGACGCTCGTGGCGGCGGCGCAGGCCGTCAAGGTCGATCCCGCCGCGCGCCCGGAGGTGGCCGGACTGGTCGGCTGCGGGGTGATGGCCGGATACGGCGCCGCCGTCAACACGGGCGGGGTCACCAGCGGCGACACCGTCGCCGTCATCGGCTGCGGCGGGGTCGGCAACGCCGCCGTCGCCGGAGCCTCGCTGGCCGGGGCGCGCCGGGTGATCGCCGTGGACATCGACTCGGCCAAGCTCGACGGCGCCACCCGGTTCGGCGCCACCCACGTCGTCAACTCCCGCTGGGCCGACCCCGTAGAGACCGTGCGGCAGCTCACCGGGGGACACGGCGCCGACGTCGTCATCGACGCCGTCGGACGCCCCGAGACCTACCAGCAGGCTTTCGCCATGCGCGACCTGGCCGGAACACTCGTCCTCGTCGGCGTGCCAGACCCCGAGATGACCATCGACCTGCCGCTGATCGACGTGTTCTCGCGCGGCGGCGCGCTCAAGTCGTCCTGGTACGGCGACTGCCTCCCCAGCCGTGACTTCCCCATCCTCATCGACCTGCATCTGAGCGGAAAGCTCGACCTCAAGGGCTTCGTCACCGAGAAGATCGGCCTGGACGAGGTGGAGGAGGCGTTCGACCGGATGCGCCGTGGCGAGGTGCTCCGCTCCGTGGTCGTCATCTGACACCCCGGGCCCGAAGGCCCCCGCAACCCCCCACCGGCACCACCCCGCACGTCAACGGGCCCGCGCACCGGCGCCTCCCGGTCACGGGCCCCCGCCTCCGCCGTCCCCGGCCTCCGCTGCCCCCTGCCCGGCTGCCCCGGCCCCCGGCGCGCCCGGCCCGCACCCCGCGCACTGCGTATCGCACCTCGCGCACCGCGCACCCTCACATCGCACCCCACACCGTCCAGCCCCCAGCTCGCAGGAGGAGGGACATGTCCCGCATGTCCGAGCACAACGCACGGGTGGTCATCATCGGCGCCGGAATCGTCGGCTGTTCGCTGGCCGACGAACTCACGGCACGCGGCTGGAGCGACGTCACGGTCCTCGAACAGGGCCCGCTGCCCGCACCAGGCGGATCCACCTCGCACGCACCCGGCCTCGTCTACCGGACGGGCCCATCCAAGACCATGACCGAGTTCGCCTCCTACACCGTGCGCAAGTTCGGCTCCCTCACCGTCGACGGCACACCCTGCTTCAACCCCGTCGGCGGCCTCGAACTGGCCACCACGGAGGAACGCTGGGCGGATCTGCACCGCAAGGCCGGGCTCGCCGCGTCCTGGGGCGTACAGGGTGAGCTGATCACCCCTCAGGAGTGCGCCAAGCTGTGGCCGATGCTCGACGTGGACCAGGTGCTCGGCGGCTTCCACACCCCCGGGGACGGGCAGGCCCGCGCCGTGCTCGCCTGCCGTGCCCAGATCGCGCGCGCCGAGCGGCGCGGCGCCCGCTTCCTGGAGCGGCACACCGTGACCGGCGTCGAGCGCGAGGGCGGCCGGGTCACCGGAGTCGTCACCGACCGCGGTGTCTTCCCCGCTGACCACGTCGTCTCGGCGGCCGGTTTCTGGGGCCCCGTCATCGGGGCCATGGCCGGGGTGGACGTCCCCCTGCTGCCCCTCGCCCACCAGTACGCGACCACCGCGCCCATGCCCCAGCTCGCGGGCGACGGACTCGGCGACTCCCACACCCCCGGGGGCGGGCAGGCGCGCGCCGAGGCCGTACGCCCCATCCTGCGCTTCCAGGACCGCGACCTGTACTTCCGCGAGCACCTGGCGGACGGGGTCGGCCGCATCGGCATCGGCTCGTACGCGCACCGGCCGCTCCCCGTGGACCCGTACGAGGTGCCCGCCTACGACGAGGCACCCGTCATGCCCTCCTCGCTGCCCTTCACCGAGGAGGACTTCGCGCCCAGTTGGCGTGACGCCGTCGGCCTGCTGCCCGCGCTGGCCGAGAGCACCGTGGAGGACGGCTTCAACGGCGTCTTCTCCTTCACGCCCGACGGCATGCCCGTGCTCGGCGAGTCCCGCACCGTGCGCGGCTTCTGGCTCGCCGAGGCGGTCTGGGTCACCCACTCCGCCGGAGTGGCCAGGGCCATGGCCGAGTGGATGACCGACGGGCGCCCCTCGGTCGACGTCCACGAGTGCGACATGCACCGCTTCGAGGACGCGCAGCGCTCACCCGCGTACGTCGCCGAGCGCGGCGCGCGCAGCTTCGTCGAGGTCTACGACGTCATCCACCCGCTCCAGCCCCCCGCGCAGCCGCGCCCCCTGCGCACCAGCCCCTTCTACCAGCGGCAACAGGAGCTGGGCGCCTACTTCCTGGAGGCTTCGGGCTGGGAGCGCCCGCACTGGTACGAGGCCAACGCACCCCTCGCCGAAGGGATCACGCTGCCGCCGCGCGACGCGTGGTCGGCGCGCCACTGGTCGCCGATCGCGGCGGCCGAGGCACTGGCCACCCGCGAGCGGGTCGCGCTCTACGACATGACCGCGCTGCGCCGCCTGGAGGTCACGGGGCCTGGCGCGCTCGCTTTCCTCCAGCGGATGACCACCAACCAGCTCGCCAAGAAACCGGGAGCCGTCACCTACACGCTGCTGCTGGACGAGGACGGCGGCATCCGCAGCGACCTCACCGTCGCCAGGCTCGCCCCCGACCGCTTCCAGATCGGCGCCAACACCCCCGCCGACACGGACTGGCTGCTGCGGCACGCGCCGCCTGACGTACAGGTGCGCGACATCACCCCGGGCACCTGCTGCGTCGGCGTCTGGGGGCCGCTGGCGCGGGACCTGGTGCAGCCGCTGACCGGGACCGACTTCTCCCACCAGGGCTTCGGCTTCTTCAGGGCCAAGCACGCCTACATCGGCCACGTTCCGGTCACCGCCATGCGGCTGTCCTACGTCGGCGAACTGGGCTGGGAGCTGTACACCACCGCCGACCTCGGGCTGCGGCTGTGGGACACGCTGTGGGAGGCGGGGCAGGAGCACGGCGTCGTCGCCGCCGGGCGCAGCGCCTTCAACAGCCTCCGCCTGGAGAAGGGCTACCGCTCCTGGGGCCACGACATGACCGCCGAACACCACCCGTACGAGGCGGGCGTCGGCTTCGCCGTGCGCCCGGCGAAGGGCGAGTTCACCGGGCGCGCCGCGCTGGAGGGGCTGAGCGAGGAGACCTGCACGCGCAGGCTGACCTGCCTCACGCTCGACGACCCGGCGGCGGTGGTCATGGGCAAGGAACCGGTCTACGCCGACGGCGTGGCGGCGGGCTACGTCACCAGCGCGGCGTACGGCTACACCGTCGGCCGCTGCGTCGCCTACGCGTGGCTGCCCGCCGCCGCCTCCGTGCCCGGCACCCCCGTGCACATCGACTACTTCGGCGAGAAGGTGCCCGCCACCGTCGCCCAAGAGCCCCTCTTCGACCCGGAGATGGCCCGGATCCGCCGCTGAGACACCCCGCCCCTCCCGCGCCCCCACACACCCCTCGCGCGTGGACACCCCCTCTGGAGGCACCCGATGGCTCCCACCTACGACGTGATCGTCCTCGGCCTCGGCGGCATGGGTTCGGCCGCCGCCTACCACCTCTCCCTCCGCGGCTCCCGCGTCCTGGGCCTGGAGAAGTTCGGCCCCGCGCACAACCGCGGCTCCAGCCACGGCGGTTCGCGCATCACCCGCCAGTCCTACTTCGAGGACCCCGCCTACGTACCGCTGCTGCTGCGCTCCTACGAGCTGTACGACAAGCTCGCGCACGACTCGGGCCGCCGCATCACCGAGCTGTGCGGCGGCGTCATGATCGGCCGCCCGGAATCCCGCACCGTCTCAGGATCCCTGCGCTCCGCGCGGCAGTGGGACCTGCCCCACGAGATGCTCGACGCACGTGAGATCCGCCGCCGCTTCCCCACCCTGACACCCGAGGACGACGAGGTGGCGCTGTACGAGGAGCGCGCGGGCTTCGTACGCCCCGAGTTCACCGTCGCGGCCCACATCCAGTTGGCCCAGCAGGCGGGGGCTGAGCTGCGCTTCGAGGAACCCGTCGTGCGCTGGGAGGAACTGCCGGGCGGCCGGGGTGTGCGCGTCCACACGGCCGAGGACACCTACACCGCGGGCCACCTCGTGGTGTGCCCCGGCGCGTGGGCGCCCCGGCTGCTCACGGACATGGGCGTGCCGTTCACCGTCGAGCGGCAGATCATGTACTGGTTCCGGCCCCGTGGAGAGACCCGCCCCTTCGAGAGCGCGCGGCACCCCGTCTACATCTGGGAGGACGCCGAGGGCACCCAGATCTACGGCTTCCCCGCCATCGACGGGCCCGACGGGGGCGCGAAGGTCGCCTTCTTCCGCAGGGGCACCGTCTGCACCCCCGAAACCATCGACCGCACGGTCCACGACCACGAGACCGAGGCCATGCGACGGCACCTCGCCGACCGCATCCCCGACCTCCCCGGCACCTGTCTGAAGGCCGTGACCTGCATGTATACGACCACGGCCGACGAGCACTTCGTCATGGCACGCCACCCCGCGCACCCCGGCACCGTCACCGTCGCCTGCGGCTTCTCCGGGCACGGCTTCAAGTTCGTGCCCGTCGTCGGCGAGATCGTGGCCGATCTGGCGCTCGACGGTGAGACCGCGCACCCCATCGACCTGTTCGACCCCCGCCGCCTGAGCGCGGCGGCCGTCTGAGGAGACCGAGGCCCCCCATGACCACCGTTCCGCTGACCGGCACCGACGCCGGTACCGGCACCGGCAGCCCGGAGCAGGACGAGGACGCCGCGCCGAGCCTGCTCCCCACCCTCCCCGGCCGCGCCTACACCGACCCCGGGATCTTCCGCGCCGAACAGGAGCGGATCTTCGAGGCCCTGTGGTTCTGCGCCGTACGCGCCGGTGACCTCGACCGCCCCGGCGCCTTCCGCACCGTCCAGATCGGCCGCGAGAACGTCCTGGTGACCCGCAACAGGCGCGGTGAGATCCGGGCCTTCCTCAACGTGTGCAGGCACCGCGGCGCCCGTCTGTGCACCCAGGAGTCGGGGGAGGTGCGGCGCAACCTCCAGTGCCCGTACCACGCCTGGACCTACGACCTGGACGGCAAACTCATCGCCGCGCCCAACCTCACCAGCATGCCCGACGTCGACCGCGGCGCGTACGGGCTGCGCGGCCTCCACGTGCGCGAATGGCTCGGCTACGTGTGGGTGTGCGTGGCCGAGGAGCCGCCCTCCTTCGAGGAGACGGTGCTGCGCGACGTCGCCGAACGGCTCGGCGACGCCGGGGTGATCGGCCACTACCGGCCGGAGCAACTGGCCCTGGGCAGGCGCGTCACCTACGACGTGCGGGCCAACTGGAAGCTCATCATCGAGAACTTCATGGAGTGCTACCACTGCGCCACCATCCACCCCGAACTCACCGAGGTGCTGCCGGAGTTCGCCGACGGGTTCGCGGCGCAGTTCTACGTGGGCCACGGGCCTGAGTTCGCCGAGAGCGCCGAGGGCTTCACGGTGGACGGCGGCGCGGGCTTCGGGCGGCTCCCCGAGGTGCCCGAAGCGCACGACCGCCGCTACTACGCGATCACCGTGCGGCCCCAGGTCTTCGTCAACCTCGTCCCCGACCATGTGATCCTGCACCGGATGTTCCCGCTCTCGCACGAGCGGACGGTGGTGGAGTGCGACTGGCTCTACGCGCCCGAGGTCGTCGCCTCCGGCGCCGACCTCTCCCGCTCCGTCGAACTCTTCCACCGCGTCAACACGCAGGACTTCGAGGCGTGCGAGCGCACCCAGCCCGCCATGGACTCGCGTGTCTACGGCGACGGCGGGGTGCTCGTCCCCAGCGAGCACCACATCGGCGAGTTCCACGCGTGGGTCACCGGCAGGCTGGAGACACCTCCTGACCCGCCCCCGGCGACCCCCTGAACGCCCCCGGCCGGCTCACGCCTCCGCGCGTGCCGCCTTCCTGGCGTTGCGGGCGGCGAGCCGCTCGTCGAACTTGCGGGCCTCGCCGTCCAGGCCGGACATGTACAGCCCCAGCTCCTCCTGGGCCTTCAGGCCCTCGGGACCCAGCCCGTCGATCTGGAGGACCTTGAGGAAGCGGAGGACGGGCTGGATGACGTCGTCATGGTGGATGCGCAGGTTGTAGATGCCGCCTATGGCCATGCGGGCCGCCGCGCGCTCGAAGCCGGGCATGCCGTGTCCCGGCATCCGGAAGTTGACGACCACATCGCGCACCGCCTGCATCGTCAGATCGGGCGCGATCTCGAAGGCCGCGCCCAGCAGGTTGCGGTAGAAGATCATGTGGAGGTTCTCGTCCGTGGCGATGCGGGCGAGCATGCGGTCGCAGACCGGATCCCCCGACTGGTGGCCCGTGTTGCGGTGCGAGATGCGGGTGGCCAGTTCCTGGAAGGCGACGTAGGCGACCGAGTGCAGCATGCTGTGCCGGTTGTCGGACTCGAAGCCCTCCGACATGTGCGCCATGCGGAAGTTCTCCAGCTCGACCGGGTCCACGGCGCGCGAGGCCAGCAGATAGTCGCGCATCACGATGCCGTGCCGCCCCTCCTCGGCCGTCCAGCGGTGCACCCATGTGCCCCAGGCGCCGTCGCGGCCGAAGAGGGTGGCGATCTCGTGGTGGTAGGAGGGGAGGTTGTCCTCGGTGAGCAGGTTGACGACCAGCGCGATGCGCCCGACATCGGTGACCTTGGACTGGTCCGGCGCCCACGGCTCGCCGTCGAGCGGGCCGTCGAAGTTGCGGCCGTCGCTCCAGGGGACGTAGGTGTGCGGCATCCAGTCCTTGGCGACCGAAAGGTGCCGGTTCAGCTCCTTCTCCACCACCTCTTCCAGGGCGTACAGCAGGCGGGTGTCCGTCCACTCGTGCGTACCTGCGTGCTGGGTGCTGGAAAGGGTCACGGCGGCTCCTGACGATGGGGGACGGCGGGTTTTCCCGGTGCTTTCCGGGATGCCAATCCTACGGGTCCGTAGGTTACGAGACCGTAAGTTATCCGCGAGGGAAATGGCAAGGCCGACCTTGTCGGGAGCGCTCGATTCCGGCTGCCGGGCGCCGGGTACCGGTGGCCGGAATCAGCGGATCGTCACGTCGTCCAGCTCCTCCAGGAGCCAGGGATTCCGCAGCAGATGCGCTGCGCCGTTGATCGCGGCGACGTCCGGGTTCTCGGCGATGTGCACGGGGAGGCCGACCGCCTTGCGGAACGCCTCTTCGAGGCCGTGCAGCAGCGCCGCGTGCCCCGTCATGACGAGTCCGGAGTCGCAGATGTCGTCGATGATCTCGATCGGCGCCCGCTCCAGGGTCGCCGAGACCGTCTTGGCGAGGGTCCCCAGATGGTGTTCCACGATCTCCTGGAGTTCCGCAGGGGGGACGACGAGGCTGCGCGGCACGCCCGTCGCGACATCGAGCCCCCGGATCTCCAGCCGGCAGCCTGGCGCACCGGCCTCCGCGAGCGCGGTCTTGATCTTCTCGGCCCCGCGGGTGGCCAGCGCGAGGTTGTACTGCTCGCGCAGATGCCGGGCGATCACCCCGTCCAGGCTCTGCCCGCACACGGTGGAGCGGCCCGTGAGCACGACGCCGCCCATGGAGACGATCGTGATGTCCGTACCGCCCGCGCCGATGTCGACGATGAGCGCCCCGCGCGGCTGGTACACGTCGATGCCCAGGCCGATCGCCGCCGCCAGTGGGCGCGGCAGCAGCCTGACCTTGCCCATGCCGACCGCGTGGCAGACCTTGGACAGCGAGCGCACCGCGATCTCGGACGTCTGCGCGGGGGCGCAGACCACCGCCCACTTGCGGTTCCGCGACGGGCCGAACCCGCTCTCGCGCAGCAGCATGCGCAGCAGGCGCGTCGCGTTCTGGTCGTCGGCCACGAGCCCGGCCTGCACCGGGTACAGCACCTTGAGCCGTTCGGGCGTACGGCCCTCCATCCAGCGGGCCTTGTCGCCGACCGCCAGGACCCTGTCGTCCTTCGTGTCCACCGCGAGGGCCGTCGACTGGGTGAACCGCTGCTCGCCGGAGTCGATACGGGTGGTGGCCGTGCCCAGGTCCAGTGCGTAGCCCTGGCCCAGCGACTTCACGTTCACGCGCGTGCTCACGCCGCACTCCTCCCCGTCGTCCACGGCACGGCGGGCCGCCCGGAGCGGGTGCTCCCGGCGGTCGCGGCACACCACGACACCTCGGTCCTCACGGCGCCTCCTCGTATGGGCGGGAGTGGGCGGGCGCCACCGGAACCCGGACCGGTTCCGCACGGCGCCCGTAAGCCGACCATGCGGGCGCCGCGACGGGCCCGCAACCGCACGGAGGGCGGTACGGGGCACCGCCGCGCGCCCGGCCGGGGACCGTAGGGTCGGAGCATGACTCCCCGTGACATCGCCGACAGCCGCTACGTCAGCCTCGTGACCCACCGCCGTGACGGCACTCCGGTGGTCACCCCCGTGTGGGCGGTGGAGGACGGCGCCGAACTCCTCGTCTGGACGCGTGCCGACAGCGGCAAGGTCAAGCGTCTGCGCAGGGACGGCCACGTCACCGTGACCCCGTGCGACGCGCGCGGCGGGACGGCCGAGGGCGCGAGGACCGAGGAGGGCACGGCCCGGCTCATGGACGGGGAAGGGGAGCTGAAGCGGGTGCGGAAGGCGATGGCCCGCAAGTACGGGTGGCAGTTCCGCCTCGTCGACTCGGGCGGCGCGCTGCTGCGCCTCGGGAAGCGCCCGCACATCGGTGTGGCGGTCAGCTTCTGACGCGTGCCGACGTGTTCCGGCGCGTTCCGGCGCGCGGCCCGGTCGCCGTCCACAGGGCCCGTGGGTGTTACGCGGCGCGCTCGTGAGGTACCCGTGCGCCGTGACCGGTGCAGCCGCCGGACGGGACGGTGGACGCCGTGCCGGAACTGTGGAGTTCCCGGGTGATACGTACCATCGACCAAGAAAGCGGTAATAACGGTCATTGCGCAATGTTCCGCGTCAATTGAGGTAGGTCATGGAGCTGAACCGACTGAAGTCCGTGTACGCCCACGAAGGGCCTTTCGTGACGGTCTACCTGGAGGGTCGCTCCCCGGGGGAGGACGCCGCGAAGCAGGTACGGCTCCGCTGGCAGGCCCTGCGCTCACGGCTGGAGAACGAGGACGCGGACCCGAAGGCGCTCGACGCGGTGGAGACAGCGCTCGCCGCGAGCGAAGCCGGTGAGGAGCAGGCCAACGGCCGTGTCATCGTCACCTCGGCCGCTGACGGCGTCGTCCTCGACGAGCCCTGGGACGCGGCACTCGGCCGGGGCGACGCGGCCCACTCCGGCGTCCTGCCCGAGCTGGGCCCGTACATCAGGGAGGGCGCCAACGCGGTCAGGGCGCTGCTCGTCATCGCCGGGCAGGAGCACGCCGAGCTGCGCCGTCTGGTGGTCGCCGAGCAGCACGTCCCCGAGGAGCTGTCCCGCGAAGAGGCGCGCGGCAGCGCCGTCGAGGAGCCGCACCACACCCGCGAGGGCGCGCTCTCGCACCGCCGCATCCAGCGCCGCGCCGACGAGGCCGTCAGCCAGAACGCGAAGGACATCGCGGCCAAGGTGGAGCGCGCGTCCTCGGCCTTCCATCCCCGGGTGCTGATCCTCGCCGGTGAGGTGCAGGGCCGCACGGCCGTGCGCGAGGAACTGCCGGGCGAGCTGACGGACATCCTGGCCGAGACCGACCGCGGCGGCAGCGGCGACCGGGGCGCCGAGGAGGCGCTCGCCGACGAGGTGCTGCGGATCGTCGGCGAGAAGAGCGAGGAGTCGGCCCGCCACTGGGTCTCCCAGCTGGAGGAGGGCCTGGCGCACGGCCGGGCCGCCAAGGGCGACCCCGACGTGGTCAAGGCCGCCGAGATGGGCGCGCTGGACACGCTCCTGTTCGAGGACGGGGCCAAGGCCAAGCGGGAGGCGCTCCTGCTCAAGGTCGCGGCCGAGACCAGCGCCTCCTTCGCACTGGTCCCCGAAGGCACGGGGCTCACCGACGGCGTCGGCGGCCTGCTCCGCTTCCCGCCGGAGGGCTGAGCCGGCAGCACAGGCCAGTGCGGCCCGGTACAGGCCACCGCAGGGCGCCCGCCGGAAATCACCCCCAGGCGGGCGCCCTGCGGCGTGCCGGGACCCTCAGCGCCCGAGCCCGAGCTGCCACAGGAACTCCTCCTGCGCCACCGCGTGCCCCGTGCTCCCCAGCACCGTCACCGGCGCGCCGTCCAGCAGCACCGTGGGCGTGGCCGTCACCCCGCTGGCCTCGAAGGCGGCGGCGACCCGGTCCGCCCACTCCCGGTAGCGCAACTGGAGCACCGCCTCGTCGAACTCGGCCGAGCGCAGCCCCTCCACCTCCCCGGCCAGCATGAGCAGCGTCTCCGGGGAGGCGAAGCCGTCGAAGTCCTCGGGCGGCTGGTGGGCGAACAGTGTCCGCAGATACGCCAGAAAGGGAACCTGGCCCACGTCGGCCGCGGCTCCGAGCGCGTTGAGCGCGCGGTGCGAGCCGCTGCCGCCGAGCGCGTCGTCGAGGAAGGCCGCGAAGTGGTGGTAGAGCGTGAGGTGCCCGTCGTCGGCCAGCCGCCGCATGGTGTCGCCGAGGGCGACGTCCATCCGCTTGCAGTAGGGGCAGCGCGGGTCGGCGTAGACGTGCAGGACGCGCTGTGCCGAGGGGGAGCCGTAGACGACGGTCGTACCGCCCTCGCCGAGGGTGTTCGCGGGACGCATCATGATCCCACCCTCGGCACCCCCACCCGGCCCGGCAACATCGCCGGACCCATCGGAGCGCCGCCGGCCTCCTCCGGCCAGTCCTTCCGTCCCCCGGGCATGGAGATCCGTTCCCGCCTCCTGTTGAATGACGGCGCGCGACGCGCGGCAGCGTACGCACGGGGCGTCCTCGCATACGCGGGGCGCGGCATCAGGGGGAGACGACATGCTGGGGATGCTCCAGGCGGCGGCGCTGATCGCCGCCACGCTCACGACCGGGCTCAGCGCGGGCCTGTACTACGGGTTCGCCTGCGCGGTCATGCCAGGGCTCGCCCGCGCCGACGACCGGACCTTCGTCCAGGCCATGCGGCGCGTCAACACGGCCATCCTCAACGGCTGGTTCCTGCTGCTCTTCCTCGGCTCCCTGCTGCTGATCCTCGCGGCCGGGGCGCTCCACATCGACGGGAGCACTCCGGGGGTGCTGCCCTGGATCGTGGCCGCCCTCGTGCTCTACGTGGCGGTGCTCGGGGTCACGATGGGTTTCAACGTCCCGCTCAACAACGCGCTCGACGCGGGCGGGCTGCCCGACGCGCGTGAGGCGGCCGAGATGTCCGACGCGCCCGGGACGCCCGACGCGCCGGCCGGGCTGCGCGCGGAGTTCGAGACCTCCTGGGTCCGCTGGAACATCGTGCGTACCGTGCTGAACACCGCCGCGTTCGCCTGCCTCACCTGGGCACTGGTGCGCTACGGCCACGCCGCCTGACCTCGGGCGGGACGCCCCCGCCCCCGCCCCCGCCCCGCCCCCGCCCCGCTCAGCGCCCGCCGCTCGGCGAGGGCCGCAGCTCCGTCGTGGCCGTGACCGCCTGGCGCAGGTGGGACATGGCGTGGGCGCACAGCTCGGCCGTGCGCTGGCCGTCCGTCGAGACGGCGCCGAAGAAGAGGCGGCCGTCCTTGCGGATCGCGGTGATCAGCGGGGCCCCCGAGAGGCTGGTGTGGGCGAGGCAGTGCACGGCTTCCAGACGCAGCGGCCCGTAGCGGGAGGGGATGCCGGGGCGCATGGTGCTCAGGGAGAGGTCGAAGCGGGCCTGCTCGGACTCGCTGCGCCACAGCGCCCTGCTCACGGTCGCGCGGGGCAGGAAGGGCAGCAGGCGGTAGACCCGGACGAACGGGAGCAGTTCCTCGGGGCGCAGCCGTCGCCGGATGTCCGCGTACGCGTCGCGTGCCGTCTCCCAGTACGTGGACGGGGTGGCACCGTCGACGGTGTTCAGCAGGGTCGTCGCGTACAGGCCCAGGGCCTCGCCCGGCGACGGTGTCAGGGTGCGCCGCAGATCGGCGGGTACGGCGATGGTGGCCGGTGCGGCGCTGCCCAGGTCGGCGAGGGCGCGTGCGAAGGCCGTGTTCAAGGCCGCCTGGAGCGTCGTCCCCTCCGCGCGGCAGCGGGTCACGAGCGCGGATGTCTCCCAGGCCGCCAGCGACCAGGTGCGTGCGGCCAGCCGTCCGCCCGCGCGCGAGGGCCTGCCGCCCTCACGCATCTGTCGCGCCACCGTACGCAGGTCGGAGAGGCGGGCGCGGGGCCCGGGAAGCAGGTCGTCGGCGGGCGGGGCGACGAGGGGGCGCACCCAGGGCAGGGGCTCGGGGGCCGTGAGGTAGCGCAGGATGTCGCGCAGGACGAAGCAGGCGGACAGGCCGTCGGCGACGAGGTGGTGGTAGATCGCGACGAGGTCGAACGCGTCGCCGTGGTCCACCATCACGAACCGCGCCAGCGGGCCCGCCTCGGTGTCGAAGCGGCGCTGAAGCTCCTCCTCCAGCACCCGCGTCCAGCCCTCCGCACCTCCCGCTCCCTCCGCCCCTTCGTCGCCGTCCGCGCTCGCACCCAGCGGCCCGGCCGCCACGCGCACGACGCGCAGTTGGGGCTCCGGCACGCCCCGCGTGGTCAGCCACGCCTGCCAGCGGCCCGGATCCCCGATCCGGGCCCCCAGCAGCGGATGCCGCCGGCAGGCGGCGGACAGGGCCGCGCGCAGCAGATTCGGCGTCGTGCGCCCCCGGACCCGCGCGGCCAGCGCGAAGTTGACGGGAAGCGCCTCGCCCGCCGCCCACACGAACCGCTCGGTCGGCGAGAGCCGTCGGCGCATGGCGGCGCTCACCCCTTCCGCGCGTCGGCGTACGGGGCGAGCACGGACGCCAGACCCTCGTCCAGCGTCACCGACGGGCTGAACCCCCAGCTCCGCCCGGAGTGTTCGGTCGCGCACGTCCACGCGGGGTGCACGGCCTCGGCGACCTTGTCCCGGTTGACCACGGACGTGCCCGTGAGCTGCGCGAGCCCGGCCACGGACACGGCCAGCGGGCGTGGAATGTGCCGCACCCGCGGCGGCTGCCGCCCCAGCGTCCGCGCGACGGCGGCGCCGATGTCCTCCCAGCGGTGCTCGACGCCGTCGCTGACGTGGTACGTCGTACCCGGCACGCCGCTCTCTGCGGCCCGGAGCAGCCCCCGGCACAGGTCGTCCACGTGCACCAGGGAGTAGTGCCGGGGCCCGGGGCCGCCGACGGCGGGCAGCCGGCCCGCGCGCACGGCCTTCACCAGCCGGGGCACGAACTCGCGGTCGCCGGGACCGTAGACGATGGGCGGGCGCACGATGACCCCCGGCACCCGGTCGGCCACCGCGCGCACCGCCCGCTCGCCGCCCAGCTTGCTCCGCCCGTAGGCGGAGACAGGCGCGGGACGTGCGCTCTCCCGCAGCAGCCGCCCTGGGCCGAGCGCCGCCAGTGAGGAGCAGTGCACCAGCCGGGGCGGGCGCGGCAGCACGGCCAGCGCGGCGCACAGCCGCCTGGTCCCTTCCACGTTGACCGTCGCGTAGCCGCGCGAGGTGGCCGCCGCGGTCGCCCCGGCCAGATGGATCACGCACTCCGCCTCCTCGACGGCCGCCGTGAGCCCGGCCCCCGTGACCAGGTCGCCTTGGGCCGTACGCGCCCCGGGGACACGTCGCGCGGCTGCGGGCACGCGCCGCCCGGCGTCGCGCACCAGCGCCGTGACCTCGTGTCCGCCGCCGGTGAGGTGGCCGATGAGCCGCTGCCCGATGAAACCGGTCGCGCCGGTGACGAGGTACCTCATCCGTCGACGCGCTCGTAGAGCCGGTGGGTGCGGAAGTGGATGCCGCCGGTGGCCTTGGCGTACCGGTTCGCGTGGTGGTTGTCCTCCAGGATCCAGGACAGCTCGCTCTCCGTGTAGCCGAGCCGGAAGGCCGCGCGCTGGGCCTGTGTGAACAGGGCCGCCGCCAGGCTGCGGTTGCGGTGCTCCTTCTTGATGCCCGAGGTGACGCCGCGGGTGCGGGTGATGCGGCGGGAGGCCCGGTTGATGCGGAGGAGCCCCACGGGCAGGCCCAGGGTCGTCAGCCGCCCGCGCGCAGCGCGCAGCGCCTGGTTGGCGTCGGGCAGCCAGAGCGTGAACCCGGCGGGCTCGCCGTGCACCTCGACCAGTTGCAGCAGCTCGGGACGGAGTACGGGCTTCAGCTTGCGCACCGTGTGGGCGAACTCCCTGTCGGTCATGGGGACGGCGGCGTAGTTCTCGGCCCAGGCGTCGTTGTAGATGTCCTTGACGGCCGCCATGTCCGCCTCGAACCGCTTGGGGTCCAGCGGTCTGACCCGGACGCCCGGCGCGCTCAGCGCACGGTCGGCCACCCTGCGGATGGCGGCGGGCGGCTCCCCGTCGGGCGGCATGGGGATACGCCACGACAGCAGGTCCTTGGCCTTGGTGAAGCCGCAGTCGGTCAGCAGGTGCGCGTAGTACGGGGGGTTGTGCGGCATCAGCATCGTGGGCGGCGAGTCGAAGCCGTCGACCAGGACCCCGCACTCGTCGTTCGTGGTCAGGCTGAGCGGCCCCAGGATCCTGGTCATCCCGCGCTCGCTCAGCCACTCGGCCGCGGCACCGAAGAGCGCTGCGGCCACCGTGCTGTCCTCCACGCACTCGAAGAGCCCGAAGTGGCCGCACTTGGGGTCGTGCCGCTCGTTGTAGCGCGGGTCCACGACGGCCGCGATCCGGCCGACGACGGTTCTGCCGCGCCGTGCCAGGAAGAGCCGGACGCTGCCGAAGTCGTGGAAGGGGTTGCGGCGCGGGTCGAGGAAGGCCCGGCGTTCACGCTCCAGCGGCGCCACCCAGAGCGGGTCCTCGTGGTAGAGGTCGTAGGGGAACCGGATGAACGCGGTGATGTCGGGACGGCCGTCCGCCTGGGTGATGGTGAGGGTCATCGGACACTCACCTCCTGTTTGCCAAGGGCGCCTCGCTGTGCGCCGATCGAGGGCCGGGGCGCGGTGGCCCCGGCCTGTGCGACGGTCCGCGTGCGCCCGGACGAGGCTCCCGCGCCGCCGGGGGCGTGGGCCGGGCCGGGGATCATGCCGAGGCGGCGGCCGGCGGCGGCGAACGCGTCGAGGATGCGGTCCAGGTGCTCCTCGGTGTGGGTGGCCTGGAGGGAGAGCCGGATCAGGGCCTGCCCGTGGGGCACGGCCGGAGCCACCACCGCGTGCGTGAACACGCCCTCGTCCAGCACCTCCTGCCACATGCGCCCGCACAGCCCCGCGTCACCGATGTGCACGGGCACGATCGGGGTCGCCGACTCGCCGGTGTCGAAGCCGAGTTCGCGCAGCCCCTCGTTGAGCCGCGCGGCCAGCTCGAAGGCGCGGGTGCGCCGCTCGGGCTCCGCCTGGATGATCTCCAGCGAGGCGAGGGCCGCCGCCAGCGCGGCGGGCGGCATGGAGGCGGAGAAGATCACCGGACGCGCCGTGTAGCGCAGGTACCCGATGACGTCGGCGGGCCCCGCGAGCACGCCGCCGATCGAGCCGAAGCACTTGGAGAGGGTGCCGGTGCGCAGGTCCACCGCGTCCGGCAGCCCGAAGTGCTCGGCCACGCCCCGGCCGCCCGCGCCCAGCAGCCCGATGTCGTGCGCGCCGTCCACGATCAGCCGGGCGCCGTGGCGGCGGGCCAGCGCGTGCAGTTCGGGCAGGCGGCACAGGTCGCCCTCCATGGAGAACAGCCCGTCGGTGACGATCGCCTTGCCCGCGCCGGGGTCGGCCTGCGACAGCTCGGCGGCGAGATGTTCCATGTCCGAGTGCCGGTAGAGGCGCTTGCCGGCGGCACCGAGGCGGATGGCGTCCACGAGGGAGGCGTGGTTGGCCATGTCGCTGAAGACGAGGTCGCCCGCGCCGAACAGCGGGGTCAGCGCCAGGTTCGCCTGGAATCCCGTGGTGGTGACGATCGCCTCGTCGCAGCCCAGGAACGCGGCCAGCCGCGACTCCAGTTCCTCGTGCTCGGGCAGCGTCCCGCACACCAGCCTGCTGCCCGAGCACGAGGTCCCGTACAGGTCCAGGGCCTTGGCCGCCGCCGCCGTCACGCGCGGGTCGCCGGAGAGCCCGAGGTAGTCGTTGCACGCCGTCATGACCACGCGCACGCCCTCGACCAGGGCTTCGCCGTCCCCGGACGCCATGGCCCGGTAGAACGGCCGGGGGCCCTCGCCGGTCATGTCCCGGGCGAGGGACGGCAGGTGCTTGTCGAAGATGTCGGGCATAGGTGATCTCCTGTGGTCCCGTCCGCTAGGCGGTCGACGCGGTTGACGTACGTGACGTGCTCGACGTGTCCGACGTGGTCGGCGGCGCCAGCGTGACGGGGAGTCGGGTGATGTCGGTCATGCTCGGTCCGGCGTGCCGCTCCGGGGTTCCGGCAGCGCGTGCGCCCGGCAGTTCGGCGGCGAAACCCCGCGCGAACGCGACGGCCTGGGCGCGGGCGAGATGGGTGCCGGGGCAGTAGTGCAGCCCCGAGCCGAAGGCGAGGAGCCGCTGCGGCTGCGGCGCCTGCCGGGGGAGGAAGGTGTGCGGATCGTGGAACTCCGCCGGGTCCCGGTGCGCCGCGCCGATGAGTGCGTGGACCACCTGGCCCTCGGGCAGCACCCGTCCGCCCAGCTCGGTCTCGGCCCCGGCGACCCGGGTCACGACCCGGCCCGGAGGGTCCCAGCGCAGCACCTCGTCCACGACCCGGTCCGAGAAGTCCGGTTCCTGCCGGATCCTTTCAGCAAGGGCGGGACGGGTGATCAGCGCGTGCGCGAGGCTGGCCAGCAGCGCCGCCGTCGTGGGCACCCCGGCGGAGAACAGCGTCAGCAGCAGATAGCGGCTGCCCTCGGGGTCGGCCGTCGCCCAGTGGAAGAGCAGATCGTCGCCCTCCGGCTGCCGCAGCCGCTCGGCCAGAAGCTGGTCGTAGCGCTCCAGGAGCGCGGTGGCGGCCTCGTCGGCCCGCCGTACGACGCTCGGCGGGCTGGCCAGCTCCTCGATCCGCACCATGGCCAGGCTCTCGGTGGCCAGCCACTCCAGATCGACGTCCTTGGGCAGCCCCAGGAACCCCGCCAGCACGGCGGTCGGCAGCGGTCGGCAGACGGAGCCGACGACATCGGCGACCCCCTCGGCCCGGACCTCGTCGGCGAAGGCCCGCACGTGTTCGAGGGCCAGCGGCGCGGCGAAGGAGTCGGCCATGTCGCCCAGGGCGCGCGGACTCAGGGCCTTCGCGAGGGGGCGGCGGCGCGCGGTGTGCTCGGGCGGATCCTGCTGGAGGGGGGTCTGACAGAGGCCGACCGTGCTCGCGCTCTCGCGCCAGCCGGGGCGGAAACGCTCGCGCCAGGAGGCGGTCAGGGTGCCCCAGGTGCGGTCCAGGAGGACCTGACGGCAGTCCTGGTACCCCGGCACGAGGAGCGCTCCCCACGGGGTGGGTACCAGGGGCCCCGCGGAGTGCAGTTCGTCGTAGACACGGGCGAGTTCCCGCGGCTCCGACGCCTGGCGCCACCGTCGTACGAGACCGGCCGCGCTGCGGGATTCCAGTGGCGAGGTGCTCAGCAAAACTCTTAACTCATCTGTCGTTCGGAGCGGACGTGCGGCCAGGGGCGGACGGCCAGAGATCACGAAGCTTGCTCCGTCCAGCGCGTCGGGGGCCAGCGGGATGCGCTCATTTCACCTGTACGGGGTGACGATTCGTCTTCTGCGGCCCGAGCCTGTACGGTCAGCGGCCGGTCCGCCGCCGGAGTCGCGCCCGAGCCGCCCGAAAGCGCCTCTTTCGGGTGCTGCCAAGCCCCTCCGCGCCCCCTCCCGCGGCCCCCGCCCTGCCTCTCCGCCGATACCTCAGCGGCACATGCCTGAGCAGGGAGGTCGCTTCCTTCCCCGCGTGCCCCCCTTTCTGCTCCTCCGGCCGCGCATGCCCATGGATGGGTGCGCCGTGCGGGGGGATCCGTGGTCCCGGGCGTGGGGGCATTGGACTCCGGGGGAGAGGAGTCGTACGGTCGAACATGTGGCGGTCTGACGTTCTGCGTGCAGAACGTCAGGGCGTCAGGCCGCCCCGCACCCTCACACCCCACACACCTCCACATCCCCGAACCGCAAGCTGAGGAGCCCTCACCATGGCGAAGATCCTGTTCGTGATCACCGGCGCCGAGCACTGGACGCTCGCCGACGGAACACGGCACCCCACCGGCTTCTGGGCGGAGGAGGCCGTCGCGCCCTACCAGGCGTTCCGGGGGGCCGGGCACGAGATCGTGGTGGCCACCCCGGGCGGCGTCACCCCGACCGTCGACCAGGGGAGCCTCGCCCCGGAGGCCAACGGCGGCAAGGAGGCGGCGGACGCGGTCGCCGAGGGGCTGGCCGCGTTCACGGAGCTGCGCTCGCCCGTCAAGCTCGAAGAGGTCGTCCCCGCCGACTACGACGCCGTCTTCTACCCGGGCGGCCACGGCCCCATGGAGGACCTGGCCGTCGACGGAGACTCCGGGCGGCTCCTGACGGCCACGCTGCACGCGGGCAAGCCCCTGGGCATCGTCTGCCACGCGCCCGCCGCGCTCCTCGCGACCGAGGGCACCGACGACGTCTCGCCCTTCACCGGATACCGCCTCACCGGCTTCACCAACGCCGAGGAGGCCCAGGCGGGCTTCGCCGACAAGGCGAAGTGGCTGCTCCAGGACCGGCTCGTCGCGCTCGGCGCCGACTTCCAGGAGGGCGAGCCCTGGGCGCCGAAGGTGGTCGTCGACCGCAACCTCTACACGGGCCAGAACCCCGCCTCCTCCGCGCCGCTCGCGGCCGAGATGCTCAAGGCGCTGGACTGACGCGATGGGCAGCGACCGCCTGACCGAGGTGCTGGACGCCACGTACGACTGCCTGGCCAGGTACGGGGTGCGGCGGACGACGATGGACGACATCGCCACGGCCATGGGGGTCTCCCGCTCGGCGCTGTACCAGTACGTGCGGTCCAAGGACGACGCCGTCACCCGGCTCGCCGAGCGCCTGCACGCGCGGGCGCTCGAACGGGCACGGCGGGCGGCGACGTCGGGGGACCCGCTCGCCGAGCGGATCCACGGGGTCCTGCGCGCCAAGCTGGACCTCGTCCTGGAACTCGCGGGGGACTCGCCCCACACGGTGGAGCTGCTGGACGCCAAGGGCCGCCTGTTCGGCGACATCTGCCACCGGTTCGGCGCCGATCTGCGGCGGCTGCTGACGGAGCTGTTCGCGGAGGCCGCGCGCAGGGACGATACGGACGAGACGGGTGCGACGGGCGGGGCGAGGGGGATGCGGGTCGATCCGGCCGAGGCCGCGGACATCTGTGTCGCGCTCGTCATCGGCCTGGAGGCGACGCCCGACGGCTCGCGCCTTCTGCGCCCCGCCGCCGACGCGCTGCTCACCGGCCTGCTGGACGCCCCGGAGGAGGGCGCCCGGACCTGACCCGACCTCACCTGTCCCGACCGCCTGGGCCCGTACGGCAGCCTCGTACCCCCCCACACACGCCCACCCCCACCTCACCCCCACACAGGAACACCGAGGAGCACCACATGAGCGTCAGCGCTCCCGAGCAGGCCGCGGACCTCGTCGCGCGGCTGCGCGGCACCTTCCGCACCGGCCGCACCAAGTCCCTGGAGTGGCGCGTCCGCCAGCTCCGGCAGCTGCGCGCCCTGCTCACCGAGCACGACAAGGACCTCGCCGAGGCCCTGTACCAGGACCTGCACAAGGGCGCGGCCGAGGCGCACGCGGCGGAGATCGACTTCCCCGTGCGGGAGATCGACCACACCCTGGACAACCTGGAGGACTGGCTGTACCCCGAGAGCCTGTCCCCGGAAGCCCTCACCGGCTTCCCCGAGGGCTCCACGGCGGGCACCCGCTACGACCCGCTCGGCGTCGTCCTCGTCATCGCGCCCTGGAACTACCCCGCGCAGCTCCTCCTCGTACCCCTCCTCGGGGCGCTCGCGGCGGGCAACGCGGTCGTGGCCAAGCCCAGCGAACTGGCACCCGCCACCTCGTCCGTGCTGGCGCGGCTGCTCCCCGAGTACCTCGACACCGACGCCGTCGCCGTCGTCGAGGGCGGCATCCCCGAGACGACCGCGCTGCTGGAACAGCGCTTCGACCACATCTTCTACACGGGCAACGGCACGGTCGGCCGCATCGTCATGCGCGCGGCGGCCGAGCATCTGACGCCGGTCACGCTGGAGCTGGGCGGCAAGTCGCCCGCGTTCGTCGACCGCGACGCCGACCTCGGACAGACGGCGCGGCGGCTGGTGAAGGCCAAGTTCCAGAACGCCGGGCAGACGTGCGTCGCGCCCGACTACGTGCTCGCCGACCCCGCCACGGCCCGCGCGCTGGAAGGGGAGCTGGCCAAGGCCGTCGAGGAGGTCTACGGGTCCGACCCGGCCGCCTCACCCGGCTACGGCCGCCTCGTCAACGAGCGGCACTTCGACCGGGTCTCCGCGCTGCTCGACTCCGGACGCACGGTCACCGGCGGCCAGCGCGACCGCGCCACGAAGTACATCGCGCCGACCGTCCTCGCGGAGGTGGCGCCCGACGCGCCCGTCATGCGCGAGGAGATCTTCGGGCCCGTGCTGCCCCTCGTCGAGGTCGCGGACCTGGACGAGGCGATCGCCTTCATCAACGACCGGGACAAGCCGCTGGCGCTCTACGCGTTCACCGGGTCGTGGGAGACCCGGCGCAGGCTGGCGCAGGAGACGTCCTCCGGCGGGCTCGGGTTCGGGCTGCCGATGGCCCATCTGCGGGTGCCCGAGCTGCCGTTCGGCGGCGTGGGGGAGAGCGGCATGGGCGCGTACCACGGCCCCTACTCCCTCGCGACGTTCAGCCACCGCAAGGCCGTCCTGGACGTGCCGCTGAGCTGACCGGCTCATGCGGGAGGGGAGCCTGCCGAAGCCGTGCCGTGCCGGGCGTTTAGTGTTCGGCGCATGACAGAGCGACATGCGATCCTCAGCGGTTCGACGTTCGAGGA
Source organism: Streptomyces sp. NPDC054796 (assembly GCF_053611545.1). Classification (NCBI taxonomy): domain Bacteria; kingdom Bacillati; phylum Actinomycetota; class Actinomycetes; order Kitasatosporales; family Streptomycetaceae; genus Streptomyces; species Streptomyces sp. NPDC054796. The sequence continues at coordinate 136,843 of NZ_JBSHAO010000010.1, forward strand.
ACAGATCGGGTACGCCCGTGCCGTGGTCGACGGCGACTGGGTGCACGTGTCAGGGACGACCGGCTTTGACTACGACACCATGACGATCTCCGACGACGTCGTGGAACAGGCGGAGCAGTGCCTGCGCAACATCGGTACCGCGCTGGCCGAGGCGAAGTGCACCTTCGCTGACGTGGTGCGCGTGCGGTATCTGCTGCCCGACCGCGAGGACTTCGAGCCCTGCTGGCCGGTCCTGCGCCGCGCCTTCGGCGAGGTGCGCCCTGCGGCCACCATGCTGATGTGCGGCCTCGCCGACCCCCGTATGAAGATCGAGATCGAGGTGTACGCGCGGCGCCCCACGACCACGTAAGGGCGTAACGGCCTGCGTGGGCCGGGACCTGTGAGGGCCGGGGCACATGCCCCGGCCCTCACCGCTGTGCCGTGCCCTGGCCCGGAGGGCTGCCTAGATGCCCTGCCAGGCGGGCTTGGCCGCGTAGGTGTCGCGGAAGTAGTCGGCGAGCTTGAGCCGGGAGGCGGCGGCCTCGTCGACGACGACCGTCGCGTGCGGGTGCAACTGCATCGCCGAGGCGGGGACCAGCGAGGAGAGCGGACCCTCCACGGCGAGCGCCACCGCCTCCGCCTTGGCCTCGCCCGTGGCCAGGAGCACGAGGTGACGGGCCTCCAGGATCGTGCCGATGCCCTGGGTGATGACGTGGTGGGGCACCTCGTCGAGACTGTCGAAGAAGCGCGCGTTGTCCTCGCGGGTCTGCCGCGTGAGCGTCTTGATCCGGGTACGGGACGCGAGCGAGGAGCAGGGCTCGTTGAAGCCTATGTGGCCGTCGGTGCCGATGCCGAGCAGCTGGAGATCGACGCCGCCCGCCTCGGCCAGTGCGCGGTCGTACGCGGCGCAGGCCGAGGCCACGTCCTCCGCTGTCCCGTCGGGTCCCATGAAGGACGCCTCGGTCAGACCGAGGGGGGCCACGACCTCGCGGAGGACGACGGAGCGGTAGGACTCCGGGTGCCCCTTGGGCAGGCCCACGTACTCGTCGAGCTGGCAGACGCGGGCGCGCGAGGCGTTCACCGTCGCGGCGCCGACCTTGGCGGACAGCGCCTTGTAGACCGGCAGGGGGGTCGAACCGGTGGCCACGCCGAGCAGCGCGTCGGGCTTGTGGTGCAGGAGGTCGGCGATCGCGTCGGCGATCAGCTCGCCGCCCGCGACGGCGTCCGGAACGATCACAACTTCCACGCTGGTCCTGCCGATCTGGAGGAGGGGACTGAGGGGCAATGTGGTATAGACCAATTTAGCAGAGGTGTCCTCCTGGCCGGCAGCCCCCTGTGGCGAACAGCGCGGGTCGGGCGGCGGTGCGGTGGGTGAAGCGCGAGGGGCGGACCGTGAACCGTGAGGGTCCGGGGCCGGGACCGGGTCCGGGGCCAGGGGCCGCCCCCGCGTCCGGGCGGGTGAGGGCACCTCTACGATGAGGGCGTGATCCAGTACGAGCAGGGCTTCGGCCACCGACGACCGTTGGTGGCCGAAGCCCTGCTCGTCCTCGCGCTGCTCGTCGGCCTCGTGGGAATGCACGGCATGGTGTCCGCGCCCCCGGCCTCCGCTTCCGCGTCCGCCTCCGCGACGGGGGCACATCACGCGGACCCGGGCGCGGCCCCGGAGCCGGGCCACCACGCCATGGCCCCGGCAGCCACCATGACGGGCGGCGCCGCCGACCGGGGCGAGCGGGCGTGCCACGGGCAGGGCAAGGGCGGCGGGCAGCACAGCGCGGCCCACGCCGACGACCTGTGTGCGGCGGCCGGTGTCTCCGGCTCCCCGACGCTTCCGGCGCTGACGCCCTCGCCCCACCCCTCGCAGAGCCCGGCGTCCGAGGCGCTGCGGCCTGCGCCGTACGAACCCATGGGCGGCCGTGCGCCGCCCACGCTCGCGGAACTCCAACTCCTGCGGATCTAGAGCGACCCGCACGGCACCGCGCGGTGCCGTGCTCCGGCATGTCGTGATCCGTATGCGAGAGACCAGTACCAGGAGTTCCCCATGACCGTTTCCCGATCCACGATCTCCCGAGCCCCGATTTCCCGGTCGACGATCCGGCGCTCGGCGCTGGCCGCGGCCTCCGTCGCCGCCGCGCTCACCCTGTCCGCGTGCGGGGGCGGGTCCGGTGGCGGGGCCGACAGCGGTGCGCGCCACGACGGGCACGCCTCGGCCTCCGCTTCCCCCTCCGGAAAGGCGGAGGCGGGCACGCACAACAAGGCCGATGTCGCCTTCGCGGCCGAGATGATCCCGCACCACCGCCAAGCGGTGGAGATGTCCCGGCTCGCCGACTCCCGCGCCTCCTCCGGCGAGGTGAAGCGCCTCGCCACGAAGATCGAGAAGGCGCAGGGCCCCGAGATCGAGACCATGTCCGGCTGGCTCAAGGCGTGGGGCGAGGAGGTCCCCGAGGACATGCCGGGCGCCGGGCAGGAGGAGCACGAGGGCATGGACCATGGCGACATGGGCCAGGGCGAGGGCTCGGAGATGCCCGGGATGATGGATCAGAAGCAGATGGACGCGCTGGAGAAGTCCTCCGGTGAGGACTTCGACCGCCAGTTCCTGACGATGATGATCGGGCACCACGAAGGCGCCGTCGAGATGGCCCGTACGGAGAAGAAGAAGGGCGCGTACGGGCCCGCCACGTCACTCGCCGACGACGTCATCACCGCGCAGAACCGCGAGATCCGGCAGATGAGGGAACTGCTGAAGAAGGGCTGACCCCCCTTCCCCTCCTCGCGGTCCCACTCGCGGTTCGCCGCGCGCCCTGACACCCCCGCACGGGGCGCCGGGGCGCGCGGTGCTGTGGTTGCGACGTCGGGCCGCGACGGGGCCGTACCCGTACTCGGTCCCGTACCCCTGCGCGTACCGGGTCAGCGGCGGCGCGACCGTGTGCGGCGTGACCGCGAGCGGTCGAGTGCCGCGACACCCACGGCGGCCAGGGCGATCTGGATGAGCCATTCGATCCAGTCGACGCCCTTGGTGTCCGCCACGTCGAAGGCGGCGGCGATGCCGGTGCCGATGAGGGCGGCCACGATGCCGACGAGGATGGTCAGCAGTATCCCCACCCGCTGTCGGCCCGGAACGACGAGGCGTCCCAGGACACCGATGACGATGCCGATGACGAGTGCGCTGATGATGCCTGAGATCTCCATGGGATCTCCCCCTGCCGGGACTCTGGGCTCTCCCTATACCTGTGCCCGGTCTGCCGCGACGCACTCTGGCGGGTTCCGGTGTCCGGCGCACACGACGGTGGGCCCCCGGAGCGTCCGGGGGCCCACCACGGGCGCGTTGTCCGCGCCGCGTCGCGTCCGGCGGTCGTGCCGCGCCGGGGTGCGGGTACGGCGTCGGGCCGGAGTGTCCGTGCTACGCCGGGAGGTTCCGCTCCACGGCGGCCACGACCTCGGCGGCCTCGGGCTCGGTCTGCGGCGCGAAGCGCGCCGCCACCGTGCCGTCCGGGGCGATCAGGAACTTCTCGAAGTTCCAGCGGATGTCCCCGGTGTGGCCCTCCGCGTCCGCCGTGCCGGTCAGCTCGTCGTAGAGCGGGTGCCTGTCGTCGCCGTTGACGTCGACCTTCTCGGTCATGGGGAAGGTCACCCCGTATGTCGCCGAGCAGAACTCGGCGATCTCCTCGGAGCTGCCCGGCTCCTGGCCCATGAACTGGTTGCAGGGCACGCCGAGGACGGTGAAGCCCTGGTCTGCGTAGCGCTCGTGGAGCCGCTCCAGCCCCGCGTACTGCGGGGTGAGGCCGCACTTGGAGGCTACGTTGACGACCAGCACGGCCTTGCCCCGGTACTGGGCCAGGTCAGCGGGGCCTCCTTGCAGTGCGCCGATCCGTACATCGTGAACAGTCATGGTCACGCAGCCTAGCCGCGCGCCCGCGCGGGACGGGGGACCGGGGGACGGGACGGGGGACGGGGTGACGCACCCCGTGCCGTCAAGGTGCAGTCAGGTGTCGGATACCGCCCCCGCCCGCGCGCTTCCAGACTCTCCGGTGTACCCCTTCGCGTCCGCACAGCGGACAGGGAGAGCAGCACCGGAGAAGGAGAAGCACCGTGGACCAGATCGTGCTGGGCGACGTCACCGTCACCCGCGTCAGGGAATACGTCGGCCCCGTCGGGCTGACGACGCAGGACTTCTTCCCGAGCAGCCACGAACAGCTCTGGAAGGAGCACGACTCATGGCTCTCGCCCGCGTTCGTGTACCCGGACTCGGACGTGGTCAGATCGGCGATACAGACCTGGGTCCTGCGCAGCGAGGGCAGGACCATCCTGGTCGACACGGGTGTCGGCAACGGCAAGTTCCGGCCCTACGCGCCGGTGTGGAGCTACCTCGACACCGACTTCCTCGACAACCTCGCCGAGGCGGGCGTGCGCCCCGAGGACGTCGACCTCGTGGTGAACACCCACCTCCACGCCGACCACGTCGGCTGGAACACCCGGCTGCGGGACGGCGAATGGGTGCCCACCTTCCCGAACGCCACCTACCTCGTCCCCAAGGCCGACTTCGACTTCTGGAACCCCGTCAACGCCCCGGTCGCGGGGCGCGGGCGCGGCAACCAGAACGTGTTCGAGGACTCGGTGGCACCCGTACACGCGGCGGGCCGGACGGAGCTGTGGGAGGGCGGCCACGACATCGACGCGCATCTGCGCCTGGAGCCCGCGCCCGGGCACACACCGGGGTCGTCCGTCCTCACGCTGGACTCGGGCGGCGACCGCGCGGTGTTCGTCGGGGACATGGTGCACAGCCCGCTCCAGATCGTGGCACCGGACCACAACAGTTGCTTCTGCGAGGACCCGCACGGTGCGCGCGCCACACGCCACCGTGTGCTGGGCAGGGCGGCCGAGGAGAACGCGCTGGTCTTCCCCGCGCACCTGGGAGGCCACGGCGCCACCGAGGTACGGCGCGACGGCGCCGGGTTCTCCCTCACCGGCTGGGCGCCCTTCACCAGTTTCTGAGCCGCGACGAACGAGCGGCGACGAGAAGGCAACGCGAGAAGACGCGCGAGAACGAAAGAGAAGAGGCACGACACGATGACGCACGACGACACCGACCCCGTCGTCACGACCACCGGGGGACGCGTACGGGGACGACGCGGCCCACAGGCCACCGTCTTCCTGGACATCCCCTACGCCGCACCCCCGGCCGGCCCCCTCCGGTTCGCCCCGCCCCGGCCGCACGCGCCGTGGTCCGGCATCCGTGACGCCACGGCACCCGGACCCACGGCGCCACAGCCGCGACGCGACGCGTTCGGCGCGCTGGACATGTCGCCGTACTTCGGCCCGGGGTGGGTCCAGGGCGAGGACTACCTCACCGTCAACGTGTGGACCCCGGACACCGGCCCCGACACACGAACCGCGCTCCCCGTGCTGGTCTTCGTACACGGCGGCGGCTTCGTCGCGGGCTCGGCCCGGGCCGGGCTCTACGACGGCACCGGGTTCGCCCGCGACGGCGTCGTGCTGGTCACCCTCAACTACCGGCTCGGCGCCCCCGGTTTCCTCCACCTCCCCGACGTTCCGGACAACCGCGGCGTGCTCGACATCGTCGCCGCGCTGCGCTGGGTACGGGACAACATCGCGGGCTTCGGCGGCGACCCGGGCCGCGTCACCCTCGCCGGCCAGTCGGCGGGCGCCACCCTCGTGGGCGCGGTCCTCGCCGAGCCGGAGGCCGAGGGGCTGTTCGCGCGGGCCGCGATGCAGAGCGGCAGCGGACTGGGCGCGTTCACCACGGAGCAGGCCGAACGCGTCACGCACGCGCTGGGCCCGGCCCTCGCACTGGACGCGGCGCCGACGGCGAAGGGCCTCGCGGACGTCTCCGACGAACGTCTCGTCGCGGTCATGCCCCGGCTCTCGGGGCTCGACCTCACGACGGACACCGCGCTCGACCCGCTGGCCGGGCTGACCCCGTTCAGCGTCGTGCGCGACGAGCAGCCGGCGGAGGCCGTGGCGGCGGGGCGCGGCGCGGCCGTCGACCTGCTCCTCGGCACCAACTCGCAGGAGGGCAACCTGTATCTGGTGCCCGGCGGCCAACTCGCCGCCACGACGGAGGACGAGCTGCGCGCGAGCGCGGCCCGCCTCCACCGCGCACCGGACGCGCTGCTGGCCGCCTACCGAGCGGCGCGCCCCCGCGCCACCCCGGGTGAGCTGCGCTCCGCCGTGCTGGGCGATGCCCTCTTCGGCGCCGGCACCTGGCGCATGGCGGATGCCCATGCGACGCGTGCGCGCGAGGAGCGCGCGGCGGGACGGGACGGTGCCCGTACCCACCTCTACGAGTTCGGGTGGCGCTCGCCCGCGCTCGACGGCGGACTCGGCGCCGCGCACGCCGTGGAGCTGCCGTTCGTCCTCGACCGCACGGACCTGCCGGAACTGCGGGGCGCGAGGGGCCTCCTCGGCCCCGACGCGCTGCCCGCCGGGCTCGCGGATCGCGTCCACGCCGCCTGGGTCGCCTTCGCGCGCACCGGCGACCCCGGCTGGGCCCCGTACGGGACGCGGGAGCGGACCACCCTGCGTGTCACGGAGCGTTGGGAGACCGTCGACGATCCCCGCGCAGGGGAACGGGAGGCGTGGCGGTAGGCACCCGCCGTCCCGTCGCACCCGCCGTACCACCGTCCCGCCGCCCGTGTCCGGAGACCGGGCGGCAGCGGTGGGACTCCAGGGAGTGGCTTCGACGCGGCAAGGCCCGCGCAACACGGCACCGCCCGCGCAACACGGCACCGCCCGGTAACGCGGCGTCGTCCGGCCCGTGTCGCGCGGTCGCGGGGTGGATTCGGAGGGCGCCGGGGGGCGCCTCCCGGCCGCAGGGCTTGGGGGAGGGCCGTGCCGACGGCTTCCGCTCCCGGAGACGAGGGGCGAGGCTCCGGGGCCGACAACGCCACGCGCGCGCGTGCCGGGGCACGCGGCCCGGACGGAACGCCGCGGACACCCCTAACGCACCGCGTCGCCCACCGCGTCCCGCAACTGCGAGCGGGCGGTGACGCCGAGCTTCGGGAAGGCGCGGTAGAGGTGGGAGCCGACCGTGCGGGGCGAGAGGAAGAGCTTCTCGCCGACCTCACGGTTCGTCAGACCGCGGGCCGCCAGCCGTACGATCTCCTGCTGCTGCGGGGTGAGCCGGGCCAGACCGTCCGCCGCTGGACCACTCACCGGCGCACCGGCCGCGCGCAGTTCGGCCCTGGCCCGCTCGGCCCACGGCTCGGCGCCCAGCCGCTGGAAGGTTTCGAGGGCCGAGGCCAGCAGAGGCCGCGCCTCGGCGATACGACGCTGTCGGCGCAGCCACTCCGCGTAGTCCAGCCGGGCCTGCGCCCGCTCGAACGGCCAGTGCTCGACGGCGTCGTCGGCCAGCGCGGCCAGGAAGTGCGGCTCCGCCTCCCCGGCGCCGGCCAGCAGCGCGCGTGCCCTGCTCAGCAGCGCCGAGGCACGGGGCGAAGGGGCCGCGCCCAGCCACGGTGCCATCCGCTCCACGACGGCGCGGGCTTCCTCGCGTCGGTCCGCGCGGGCTGCCGTCGCCGCCAGCTCGGGCAGCACGGGAGGGGAGGCGTGGTAGTGGACGGGCTCGCCCGCACCGTCGAAGGCCGACCTGAAGTAGCCGTACGCCGCCTCGTGGTCCCCCTCGGCCATGGCCGCCAGGCCGAGGGCGCGCCACGCGGTGACGGCCACGGACCGGCTCTCCAGCGGATCGACGGCGGCCAGGGCGCGCGCGGCCCGCGCCCGTGCCTCCTCCGTGTCGCCGCGCACCGCGAGCACCGTTGCCTCCACGGCGGCGGCGCACCCCAGCGCGTGGTCGAGCCCGGCGGCGCCCGCGAGCAGGGCCATGTCCGCAGCGACGGTGAGGGCCTGGGCCCACCGGCCCCGCTCGAAGTACGCCCACCCCGCAGCGCCCCCGAGGCCGGGAGGCACGGGGCCGAAGGTCTGCCAGCGGTCGAGGGCACCCTCGAACGTCGTGACGGCGAGCGGTGTCTCGTCGAGCAGCCACGCGACGATCGCGAGCACGGTCAGCCGCTCGGGGGCGCCCTCGGCACCGTCGATCAGCCCGGGCAGCGCGGGAACCAGCTCGGCGCGGCTGCCCACGGGATCGGTCAGCGCCCTGACCCACGTACGCGGCAGCGCTTCTGACGGGTGGTCAGGCAGGGCGGGGGCGGGGAGGAGGCCGGCGATGTGTGTGCGCTGGCTCTCCTCGCCCGAGTAGTAGCCCACGACGGCCGCGGTGGCGAGCGCCTCCAGCGCCAGGGGAGCGGCGTCCTTGCCCGCCTCGCGCGCGACACGTGCGAGGAAGGCGAAGGCAGGTGTGTGACGGTTCGTCAGCGCCATCAGCCGCCCCGTCGCCAGCTCGGCCGCCGTGGCCAGCGCGGAGTCCTCCGTTGCCGCGCGGGCCTTCGCAGCCAGCTCGTCGACCCAGGAGAGCTGCCCTGTGAGGACCGCCGCCGCTGCGGCGTCCACCAAGAGGCGTGCCCGCGTCTCGCGGTCCGGGCTCAGCTCGGCCGCGCGTTCCAGCGCGGCGGCGGCTGCCGCGTGGCCGCCGCGCCGCGCGGCCCTGTCGGCCGTGCGCCGCAGCGCGTCGGACACCTCCTGGTCGGGGTGGAGCGTGGCGGCGGCGAGGTGCCAGGCGCGCCGGTCGGGTTCCTCGCGCAGTCGCCCGGCGAGCGTCAGATGGGCCTCGCGGCGGTCCGCGAAGGCCGCCGCGTGGTAGACGGCGGAGCGCATGAGCGGGTGGCGGAAGGCGACCGTACGTCCCGACTGCCGTACGAGACCGGCCTCCTGCGCGGGCACCCACGCCGGGTCGTCGGCCTCGGGCAGCCCGGCGGAGACCGTGGCGGCGGGGTCGGAGACATCGGCCGTCGCGAGGAGCAGCAGCGCGTCGCGGGTGGGTGCGGGCAGCGTGGCGGCCTGCCCCGCGAAGGCACGCTCCAGGCGCCCGGTGAGGGGCAGCGGTCCGTCCGCCGGGGCGTGGGTCGCGTGGGGTGCGTGGTCGCCCGTCGCCGCGCGGCCGGTGGCCGACGTGGTGGCGGCGCGCGTCAGCTCGACGAGGGCCAGCGGATTGCCCGCCGCCTCCTCCAGTATCCGCATCCTGGTGCGGCCCTCGGGCGGCGTGGGCTGCGCGTCGAGCAGCAGGTGCGCCGACTCGGCGCCGAGAGGGCCGAGTTCGTGCCGGTCGTGCTCCCTGTCGAACCCGGGCAGCGGCTCGCCCTCCCGCACGCCGACCAGCAGCGTCACCGGGTCGTCCGCCATGCGGCGCGCGACGAACGCGAGCACCTCCAGCGAACCGTGGTCCAGCCAGTGCGCGTCGTCCACGACCACCAGCAGGGGCGCGGTGGCGGCGAGTTCGGAGAACAGGTCGAGGAGTGCGAGCGCGACGAGCGCGGTGGGAGGCGGCGGTGCGTCCTGTGGGGCGGGGGTTCCGGCCGCTGCGCCGGGCCCATCGCCGGGCCCGTCACCGGGCGGCGTCGTGGCGTGGGGCGGGGCGAGGCCGAGGGCGGCGCGCAGCGCGGAGCGCTGCCGGGGCGGCAGCGACTCGACGGCGGGTCCCGACACCACCGGGCGCAGCAGTTGGTGGAGACCGGCGAAACCGAGGTGGCGCTCCGACGCGCTGCCCACGGCGCGCAGCACGCGCCGCCCGGCCTCCCGCGCCGCGCGCTCGGCGAGGCCGAGCAGCGTGCTCTTGCCCGAGCCGGGCGCACCGCTGACGAGCAGCACCTCGCTGAGGGGGCCGGGGGAGCGGCCACCGCCCGGATCGCCGAGCCCGGCACCGAGGCCGGGGGCCGATCCGGTTCCGTTTCCGGAGGGCATCGGCACCCTCCCCGGAGCCGTCCCCGGGCCCGTGGCCACGAGCCGCGTCAGGAGCGCCGCCTCCGCTTCCCGGCCGACGACCGGCTCCGGAGACGGCCGCTCCGCGGACCCGGCACCCGCGCCCGTCGGGCCCGTCCCGCCGTACTCCCGCTCTCCGGTACGCGCCCACCCCGGTGACGCCGCCCGGACACGGCGGCGCGTGCGCTGCGCGTGCGACGTCATCCCCGCGCTTCCTCGTCCCCCCGGCCGCCGTTGCCACCGCTGCCGTCGACGTCCAGGGCCGTCCCGTACAGGCGGCTCACCTTGAGGCGGATGACGACCCGGCGCTCGGCGGTCTGCTGGGCGAAGAAGGCGGCCTCGTCCTGCGGCGCGAGCGGTTCGGGCAGCATGGCGAGCAGCTCGCGGCCGACCGCGTCGCCCGGTACGGCCGTGGGCTCCGAGAGCTCGGCGTCGCCCTCGGCCACGGCGAAGGTCCAGTGGTCCTCGGTGGCGACGTGCAGGGAGGCGCGGGGGTTGTTCCGCAACTGCCGTACCTTGAGCCGGTCCTCCGTCGTGGAGAACCGCACGAGCCGCGCCTCGGGGTCCCAGGAGTAGAGCATCGTCGTCAGGTGCGGGTAGCCGTCGCGCCTGACGGTGGCGAGGGTGCCGAAGCGGTGGGCGCCGAGGAGCGCGGAGAGCGCGTCCTCGGTGAGGGGGCGCGGCGCGGGGCCGCTGCTCTCCTCGGCGTGCGTGTCGGTGGTCATACGAGCCCCAACCGCGTCGTCACGTGCCCCTATTCCGGTGCCCCGCGCCTGGCCGGTCGCCCGGCCCGTCGCCTGGTCACCCCGGGTGCGGGGGCGCGGTGTCCTGGCGGCCCGAGCAGAGCCCGTTCTCCCAGGCCCAGGCGGCGACCTCGACGCGGTTACGGGCGGCGAGCTTGCGCTGCACATTGCCCATGTGGGTCTTCACCGTGGAGAGGGTGACGTACAGCTCGGCCGCCAGCTCCTCGTTCGTACGGCCCCGGGCGACGAGGCGTACCACGTCCAGCTCGCGCTCCGTCAGCGGCTCGGCCGGGAAGTCGGGCGACGGGGACGACGGAGACGGCGCGGACGAGTCCGTCGCCGGGGAGCGGGGCGGTGCGAGGGGACCGCTGCCGCCGGGATCCGAGGTCATGTGGGCGAGGAGCCGCACGGTGACGGACGGCGAGATCAGCGAGTTGCCCGCCGCCGCGGCACGCACCGCCTCGGCGAGCAGCGCGGGCGAGCCGTCCTTGAGGAGGAAGCCGCACGCTCCGTTGCGCAGCGCGCGGTACACGTACTCGTCGAGGTCGAAGGTGGTGGCGATGAGGACGTTCAGCGGGTCCTCCACACCGGGCCCCGCCAGCAGCCGCGTCGCCTCCAGGCCGTCCAGCTCCGGCATCCGGATGTCCAGCAGACAGACATCGGGCCGCAGCCGGTGCGCCAGCTCGACGGCCGCCGCTCCGTCGGGGGCCTCCGCGACGACCTCCATGTCGGGCTGCGAACCGAGGATCATGCGGAACGCGGACCTGACCATCTCCTGGTCGTCCGCGATGAGCAGCCGGATCGTCATACCGCCATGATCCCAGAGATCCCGGAGGCCCAGGACAGGGCGGTGGAGTCGCCCGTCGGACGGTGCCTCTCCGGGCCAGCTAACGCTTGCAGGCGTCGATCTGCTCCCGATCGGTCCGTCCGATGGCCATCTTGGTACCCGGTTCGAATCCCGCCTGACGGGGGCAGCCCAGCGGCTCCCAGGCCCTGCGCAGCTCCGGAGCCCGCGCGGCCTGCACCGCGCCCCTCACCTGGGCCAGCCAGGCGCCCCTGGCGAGCGGCGTGTGCGGGCTCAGCAGCGGATCGAGCACGAACTCGCCGTCGGCGCAGTCCAGTACGGGGGCCACATGGTGGCCCCACTTCTCGGGCGGGTGCAGGATGCCGCTGTCCGCGACCACCCACAGCTTGGCCAGCCGGGCCCGTGACACGTCGGGGAACTGCCCGTCGACCGCTTCGCACACGGCGTGCGCCAGATACTCGCAGCCGTCCCCCAGCGCCCTGGCGGGCACCGTGATGTGGGCGGCCACATGGGTCCACACCGCATGCCGCTGTTCCGGCGTGAGCGGGGGGACCGGTGGGGCGGCGAGCTGTGCTCTGCGTGCCGTGACGGCGGCCGAGAGGTCGGTGACCACGCCGGGGAACGTGCCGAGCCAGCCGAGCACGCTGTCCGCCGCCAGGACGCTGGTGATCCAGGTGACGGGGGTGAGGAGTTCGAGTGCGTCGCGCCGGAACTCCAGGCCGCTCTGGTCCTCGGTCTCGCCGCCCACCCCGTCGTCGCGTTCGTCGAGTGCGGCGAAGACCTCGTCGATATCGAGCGCGGCGATCTCCGCCTCCGTCAGCACGGGCGGCCCGTCCCCGTCCCCGTCCCCGCCGCCGTCCCCGTCCCCGCCGCCGTCTCCGTACCCCTCCGGGTCCTCGTATCCTTCGGGCTCCTCTTCGCCCGAGCTTCCGGAACGGACCTTCCGGCGCTTGGCGTCGGTGCCGACCTCGTCGCTCTCGTAGCCCTCGTGGTCCCGGTCCTTCTCGGACGCGGAACGCTTCCGCTCACCGCTCATGGCCTGTCCCCCTGCCCTGCCCGTTTCCCGTCCCCTGACGGGCCGTCCCCTGGGCCCGGCCCGTCAGGCTAGGACCGTCGGCGACACGCGTCGACCACGACCGGGGCGGGTGGGGCGGATGTGCTCGCGAGTGCGCTCGGGGCCGCGCCGGGGCGGTCCGCCGTGCGTGGCGGGCGCGGTGCGGGCACCCGGTGCGCGCCGGCCGGAGTACGGGCCGTGACCGGGCGCTTCGCCCGACGCCCCGCGCGTCGGCCGCAGCGCCATGGCCCGGTGGCACCCGCCCCGCGTGCCCCGGCACCGTGGCGGACGCCCGCGCGGACGCGGGAGGGGAGGCGCTGGGTCGGGCTCGGCAGCGGGCGGCGGTACCCCTGGCCGAGCGGCACCGCGCACGGGGGAGAGGAGCTGGGGGGCACCGGCGCGCCGCCTGCCCGGAACCCCGGCCCGCTCCCGCTCCCGGCCCGTCGCCCCCTCCGGCTCCCGTGTCCCGCGCCCGCAGGGCCGCTAGGGGGTGTCTTCAACGTCCCGTCTGGGCCGCGACGCCTGGCACGCACGCTCGCGACGTTGTCGGTCGTCAGCGCAGCCCTCCCCCAGGCCCTGCGGGCTGGGCGGTGCCCCCTGCGCTTTCCTCCCTCCGCCTTGCGACCGCACGCACCAGACTCCCCCAGCTACCGCTGGGAGGTGCCCCCGGCGGCCCCCGGCCTGGCGGCCGGACGACGCTACTTTGAAGCCCCTAGCCTGACGGCATGCCCGAGACCTCACCGGTCGCGCGCTTCTACGACCAGCTCGCGGACGACTACCACCTCGTCTACGCCGACTGGGACGCGGGCATGGCCCGGCAGGGTGTGGCCCTCGACGCGATGATCCGCGCCGAGCTGGGCCGGGGCAGTGTCCCGGTGCTGGACTGCTCGTGCGGTATCGGCACCCAGGCGATCGGGCTCGGCCTGCGCGGCCACCGCGTCACGGGCACCGACCTCAGCGTCGCCGCCGTCACCCGCGCGGTGCGGGAGGCGGCACTGCGGGGGGTCGGCCTGACCGGCGCCGCCGCGGCCGACATGCGGCGGCTGCCCTTCTCCGACGGGCGGTTCGACGTCGTGGTGAGCGCCGACAACTCCCTGCCCCACCTGCTCAGCGCGCCGGACGTGCGCGCCGCTCTGGCGGAGATGCGGCGGGTTCTGCGCGACGGGGGACTGCTGCTGCTCAGCACCCGCCCGTACGACGAGATCCTGCGCACCCGGCCCACCTCGGCCCCGCCGCAGGTGTCCACGCCGCGCACGGAGTCCGACGGGCGGGCCGGGCGGACCATCACGTTCCAGTTGTGGCACTGGCACGAGGACGGCGAGCGCTACGACCTGGAGCACTTCCAACTCGTACCCGACGGGCCCAAGGGCGGGGAGTGGCGCGTGCGCGTGCGACGGGCCACGTACTGGGCCCTCACCCAGCGCCAGTTGACCGGCTTCGCCGCCGACGCGGGTTTCACCGACCTGGTGTGGCGGACCTCCGAGAGCAGCGGCTTCTTCCAGCCCGTCCTCACCGCTCGGGCTCGGGTCGCCTGAGCCGTACTGCGCGGGCCGTCTACGCGCGGGCTGGCAGGGGCAGTTCGGCGGCGACCTCCCAGCCGCCTCCCGGCTGCGGCCCGGCGTCGAGTCGCCCGCCCACCGCCTCGACGCGCTCCCTCAGCCCGATCAGCCCGAACCCTGACCCGACCCCTGAGCGGGCACCGGCACCGCTGCCGCCGTCGCCGCCGTCGCCGCTGTCATCGCCGTCGTCGGTCACGGACACGGCGAGGCGGTCGGGCGCCTCGGCCCGTACCCGCACGTCCACGGTGACCCGTCGCGCGTCCGTGGCGTGCTTGCGTACGTTCGTCAGCGCCTCGCGCACCACCCGGTGCACCGTCGTCGTGAGTTCGGGCGGCAGCGCGCGGCCCGCGAGGCGCGGATCGAGCGCGAGGGTGGCGGGCGGGCCGCTGCGGGCGAAGTCCTCGGTGAGGCCGCGCAGCGCCGCGAAGCCGGTGGGATCGCCGTCGCCGTCGGCGCCCGCCGAGGCGCCGGAGCCACGGAGCACGGTCACCATCCCGCGCATCGAGTCCAGCGCCTGCGCGCCCGCCTCCTCGATCCCCCCGAGCATCCGGTCCAGCTCCTCGGGGGCAGGACCCTGCCCGTGCGCCGTCGTGAACCGCACCGCTTTGGTCTGCGCGACGATCGCCGTGACGTGGTGCGCGACGAAGTCGTGCAGCTCACGGGCGTGTTCGAGGCGCTGCGCCTGACGTACGGCCTCGCGGTCACGGGCACGCACGATGTCGGTCACCCGCAGATAGAGCCCCAGGACCGCCGTCAGGGCCACGGCCAGCAGGAAGACGGGGGGCCAGAACATGGCCAGTTTCTCGTACTCGGCGTGCGGCAGCCGCAGCGGGACCAGGCCCGCCGCCACGGCCGCGCCCCCCGCCAGCACGATGCCACGCGGCAGCGAGTGCAGTCGGAAACCGCGCGCCGTCAGCAGCAGGAGCGCCGCCAGTTCGGTCGCCCCGGGCGTGTGCTCGGGCCGGTGCGCCAGATGTGTGGTCACCACGGACACCGCGCACGAGGCGGCCACGGCCACCGCGCCGTACGTCAGCAGGCGCGCCGGGGGCACGCACAGGGCCACCACGCACAGCGCTCCGCTGACGACCTGCGCCACGGCCGTCGGCGCGAACCCGGTGTCGAGCCCCTCCGCCACCAGTAGCGCGGCCACCGCGGCACCGGTGAGCGCGAACAGGATCTGCTGGGCGAGTGGCCGGGCCCGGAATGCGTTGATCATGGCACCCGACGCTACGGCAGCGGCCCGCTTCACCACCTCGGACTTTCGGCCGACACGGGGAAGGGCGGGGTGCGCGCGGTCTCGGTATTCCGGTGGATACGCCGCCGGGCCCCGGCGGCCCATGATCGAAGGGCCGGACCGGTCCTGAGTCCGCCGGTCCGGCACCTTCCCCCCTTACCCCCTCCCTGTCCTCTCCCGCCCCTCACCCGGGCCTGTTCCGCCTGCCCCTGTCCGTTCCTCCACCGTGCCTGGAAGCAGCCGATGCCGACCAAGTCAGCCCTGTCACCGCCCCTGATGTCTGCCCTGTTCCGCGCCCTCGGCGCCGCCGTGCGCGGCGTGCTCTCGCACAGGCGCCGCTTCGCCCTGCCCGCGCTCGCCGTGGTGCTGAGCGTCGCGTGCGTCAGCGGTTCGCTGCTCTACGGTCAGTCCGTCTCCGACGTGATGGACCGCGCGCTCACGCAGGCGCGGCCCGACGTCTCCGTCGAGGTGCGGCCGGACCCCTCAGCCGACCCGGAGGACGGCGGGGCGCAGGCGCTCGACGACAACCTGCTCCACCGACTGGAGGCGCTGCCGGGCGCCGCGGCGGCGCGCGGCACCCTGGAGGGCAGCACCTTCGTCGTCGGCGCCGAGGGCACCCCCGTCGGCGACATGGCCTCGGCCGCGGGCGTCAACTACGTACCCCAGCAGCCCGGTCCGGCGGGGAAGGGCGGCGAGGACCCCCGCTATCCGCTCGCCGAGGGCCACGGGCCGCGCGGCCCCGGCGAGATCGCCCTCGACCGCGCCACGGCCGAGCGCGCGAAAGCCCGCGTGGGCCAGCGCGTGCGCGTCGTCGTGGAGGGCGAGGTGCGCACGGCCCGCCTCGTCGGCGTCTTCACCGCGCACGACCCCCGGCTCGCCTCCGGCGGCACCCTCACCGCCTTCGACGCGGACACCGCGGCCCGGCTCTTCGCGCCCGCCCCCGACACATACGCCTCCCTCACCCTCACCGCCGCACGCGGCACCTCCGACGCGGCGCTCGCCGAGCGGGCCGGGAAGCTGCTGCCCTCCTCGCTCCAGACGGTCACCAGGGCCGAGCTGGACGCGGAGACCGCGGCGCGCCCCGACAGCCAGAAGCTCAGCACGCTCCTGCTGATCTTCGCGGGGATCGCGCTGCTCGTCTCGACGTTCCTCGTCGCGAACACGTTCACCATGCTCAGCGCGGCGCGCGCCCGCGAACACGCCCTGCTGCGCGCGATCGGCGCCACCCGTGGGTACATCGAACGGCTGGTGCTGACCGAGGCGGTGCTCATCGGCGCCCTCGCCTCCGCCCTGGGCCACCTCCTGGGCATCGGCGTGGCCGAGGCACTGGGCACGCTCTTCGACACCGCCGGGGCCCCGCGCGCCGCGCTCAGGCCGCTGGCCGCCATGCCCCTGCTCGCGGCGTTCGCCGTCGGCATCGGCGTCACC
Organism: Streptomyces sp. NPDC054796; assembly: GCF_053611545.1. Taxonomy (NCBI): domain Bacteria; kingdom Bacillati; phylum Actinomycetota; class Actinomycetes; order Kitasatosporales; family Streptomycetaceae; genus Streptomyces; species Streptomyces sp. NPDC054796. Next base: position 153,473 of record NZ_JBSHAO010000010.1, read on the forward strand.
GCGCTCTCCGCCTACCTGCCCGCGCGCCGCGCCTCCGCCGTGCCCCCGGTCGCGGCCCTGCGCACGGTGCGGCCACCGACGCCCGACTCGCTGCGACGGCGCGGCATCATCGGGGCCTGCGTGACCGGGTTCGGCGCGCTGCTGGTCCTCGCGGCGATACAGGACAACAACCTCTTCGCCGCGGCCGTGCCCGTGCTGCTCATCGGCCTGATCATCCTCACCCCGCTGACCGCGCTCGGCGTGACCCGGGTGCTGCGCGCGCCCCTGACCAGGCTCGCCGGTGTCCGGGGCACGCTGGCCGTGGCCAACGCGCGGCGCAACCCGCGGCGTACGGCGGCCACCGCGACAGCGCTCATGGTCGGCCTCGCCCTGGTCGCGGCGATCACGGTGGCCGTCTCCTCGCTCAGCCACATGGCCACGCGGGACGCCGAGGCCGCCATGGTCGCGGACATCCGCGTCAAGGCCGTGGACTTCGCCGACATCGGAGCGGACGTCCCCGGGCGCGTCGCCCGCGTCCCCGGCGCCGAGGCCGCCACCCCGCTCGTCCAGGGGGACCTGCGGATGCGCGGCGACGAACTGCTGCCCGTGGTGGGAGTGGACCCGCACACCGTGGAGCGTGCCGCGGGGCTCAAGGTCGTACGGGGCTCGCTCGACGACCTCGGCCACGGCATCGCCGTCACCAGCGAGACGGCGCGCGCCCACGGCTGGAAGCCGGGCTCCCGGGTCTCCGGGGCGCTGGGGGAGGGCGCCCGTAGCGGGAGCCTGCCCGTCGTCGCCGTCTACGAAGGACCCGAGGACCTCGGCCCGGCCCTCGTCCCGGCCGCCGAGCTGTCCGGGGAGACCGCGGGGTCAGGGGAGGGCTCCGGTTCCGGTCCGGGTTCCGGTGCCGCTTCCGGGACCGGCGACGGCTCGCCCGGGGCCTTCATCGAGTCCGTCCTCGTCAAGACGGCACCCGGGCAGGCGGGCACGGTCAAGGAGGACATCCGCGAGGCGCTGGACAACCCGGTGCTCCTCGTCCAGGACCGCGCCGACGCGGGCGAGGAGGCGGCCCGCCCGTTCGCGCCGCTGCTCGACATCATGTACGCGATGCTCAGCGTCGCCGTCCTCATCGGAGCGCTGGGCGTGGTCAACACCATGAGCATGGCCGTCTTCGAACGGGTGAGGGAGATCGGGGTGCTGCGCGCCCTCGGCCTCGACCGGCGGCAGGTCGGCTCCGTCCTGCGCATCGAGTCCGTCGTCGTCTCCCTCCTCGGCTCCGGGCTCGGTCTCCTCGCGGGCGCCGTCCTCGGCGCCGCCGCCGTGGCGAGCGAGGAGGGCGCGGTGCTCGTCATGCCGTGGGGGCGGCTGGGCGCGTTCTTCGCCGCGTCCGTCGCCATCGGCGTCCTCGCCTCCCTGTGGCCGGGCCGCCAGGCGGCGCGCACACCGATGCTGCGGGCCCTGTCGGCGGACACCGAGTAGCCGCCCCCTCCCAGGGCTTCCCGCATTCAGAGAAAACCTTGTGCGCGCGGCGCCCCCGTCAGCACAGTGCTGCCGTCCGACCGGCCCGAGCCGCACCTCCCGCCCGAACCGGCCCGAACTCGTCCGAATCCGCCCCGACCCGCTGTCCGGCCGCCCCCAGGGAGCCCAGCATGACCGCCCCGCACACCCCGTCCGTACGCCCGCTCCCCTCGTCCCCGGCACCCGGCCGGCACGTCGGCGTCATCCGCGTCCTCACCAGTGACGATCCGGCGTTCGTCGACGCACACGGCAGGGCACTGGAGGAGCGCTACGGCTTCGCGACCGTCTCCCGGTGCATCCCCGACCAGCCGCACGGCATCCACAGCGACCGTACGGCGGACCTCGCCGAGCCGAAGATCGAGCGGCTGGCCCGCGAGATGGCGGACGGGGGAGCGGCGGTCCTGATCGTGAGCTGCGCCGCCGATCCGGCGCTGGAGCGCGCCAGGGCGGCCGTCAGCGTCCCCGTGATCGGCGCGGGCTCGTCCGCGGCGGCCGTCGCGCTCGCCATGGGCGGCCGGATCGGGGTACTGGGCATCACGGACACGGTGCCGCCCGCGGTCATGGACGTGCTCGGAGACCGCTTCGTGGGCCATCTCCGGCCCGAGGGCGTCCACGACACCACGGCTCTGCTGACGGAGGAGGGCGGGCGCGCGGCGGTACGCGCTGCCCGGCAGCTCGTCGAGGACGCGGGCGCCGACGTGCTCGTCCTCGCCTGCACCGGAATGGCGACCATCGGACTGGGCCCGCGCCTGCTGCGGGAGTGGGACATCCGCAGCGTCGACCCGGTGGCGGCTGCGGGCCTGTTCGCCTCGTTCGCGCTCACCGGGTTCCTCGCTGAGGGCCCCGAAGCGCACGCCGGGGACGAACGCGTCCTGCGACTGCTCTGACGGGTGCCCCGGAGCGGGCGGCGCGAAGCGCGCGGCGCGAGCCGGTCAGCGGGCGCGGGCACAGGCGCGGGCGGACCCGGCCCGGCCCGTGACTCCAGGGCTCCGGCGGCCCGGGGAGCACGTCAGCGCCACACCTCGGCACCGCCACCGCGCCACTCGACGAGGTTCGCGTCGTCGAGCTGGATCTGCTCGTCGGTCAGCCCGGCGCGCCGCAGGAACCTGACCACGTCCTCGGGCTCGTAGGCCCGGCCGAGCAGTTCAGTTCCGGCCGTGACGTCCCGCCCTCCCTCGGGGGACGGTTCGTGCACGACGACGGGCGGAGTCATACCTCAAGGTTGCGCCTCTCCGGAGGGCTCCGCATCCGGGGCGTCCCGGCCGGGCACAAGGGGGCCGGAGGGACCGAGCGGACCGAAGGGGCCGCCGTCGCCGAAGGCGAGCCGCGCGAAGCGTCCCCCGATGAGCCGGTGGCCCTCCGCGCCGGGGTGGAGCCCGTCGGGCAGCGGCAGCCGCGCGAAGTCCCGCTCCCCGTAGAGCGCGCGCCCGTCGAGGTAGTGCAGGTCCGGGTCCTCGGCCGAGCGCAGCGCGGTGATCCGCTCCAGCTCGGCGCGGATGACCCGCAGGGTCAGGCGGCCCGACGCGACGTCCTCCGGGTCACCGAACGCGCGGAAGCGCGGCTCGGGCGCCTCGAAGTCGGGTGCCGTGGGTCCGGGGCGCTCCTCCACGAAGGGGGAGAGGATCGGGGAGACGACCAGCAGCGGGATGCCGGGGTGCCCCTCGCGGACGGTGTCGAGGAAGCCGTGCACGGCCGGGCCGAAGGCGCGCAGGCGCATCGCGTCGGTGTTGACGAGGTTGATGCCGATCTTGAGGCTGATGAGGTCGGCCTCCGTGTCGCGCAGGGCGCGCGCCGTGAAGGGGTCGAGCAGGGCGTTGCCGCCCAGGCCGAGGTTCACCAGCTCGGCGCCCGCGCGGGCGGCGGCGACGGCGGGCCAGGTGCCGGTGGGCCCCTCGGCCTCGGCCCCGTGGCTGATGGAGCTGCCGTGGTGCACCCACAGCGGCAGCCCCGTGGGCGTCGGCGGGCGCGCGGGCGCGTCGGCGCGCAGGGCGATCAGCTCGGTCCGCTCCGCCTGCGGCAGCCAGATCTCGACGTCCTTGTCGCCGCGCGGGAGCCCGCTGAAGCGGGCCGTTCCCGGGCGGCCCCGGGCCGTGCTGATGCCGCCCGTGGCCATGTCGAGGGTGAGGACATCGCCCCCGGGCACGCGGGTACGCCACGCCGGGTGCCCCGCGACGAGCAGTTCGTACACGCCGTCGGGCCCCGGCGGCGCGCCCTTGTAGACCGTCTTGGTGGGCAGCACGTCCAGCTCGACCGCGGTGGCCTCGGTACGGAAGGCCAGCCGTACGCCGCTGGGCTGCTCGTCCATGAGGGCCACGAACGCGTCGGGGAACTGGGCCCTGGCACGGGCCGGGAGCCGGTGCGGGAGCAGCCCGTTCGCGGTTCGCTCGACGTCGAGGGCACCCCGCAGGACGACGGGTCCTCCGGGGCCGAGGGGGACGGGCGCGAGGGCGGGGGCGGTCGGACGGGGCAAGGCCGGCTCCAGGGGACGCGACGGACGCGGAGACGCGGTGGGGCGACGGTGCGAGGGGGGCGGCGGTGCGAGGGGCGGGCGGCCCCTCGCACACGCTTACCCGTACCCGCGTACCCCGTGGCGTACGGCACCCACCCCGAGCGACCCCGGAGCGGCGCCGCGCCCCGGCCCGTCAGCGGCCCGTCAGCGGCGGCCGGCGCCCGGCCGCCGCGTGTCCCGCTCGCCGGAGCGACGCGGCGGACGCGCCCCGGACCGCCGCTCGGGGCGCGCCTCGCACAGCGTCCGCGCCGTCTCCGTGTGCCCCTCGCGTTCCGCGTCGTCCTGCGGTGTGTTGTCCCAGCGGTCGGTGCGCGAGGGATCGGCGCCGTGGTCCAAGAGGAAGCGCAGCGCCTCGTCGCGCCCCTCGGCCGCCGCGAGGTGCAGCGGTGTACGGCCGTCGTAGTCACCCGCGTCGGGCGAGGCGCCCGTGGCCAGCAGCCTGCGCAGCTCGTCGACGTCGCCCTGCGCCGCGGCCCAGCACAGCGCCGTGACGGACTCCAGCGCGGTCTGGTCCTTGCGGCGCCGGATGTCGCGGCGGTCGGACTGGCCCTCGGCCGCGTCGTGCGGGTGGACGACATAGTTCTCCACCATGCGGCGGCAGAACTCCACGCCCCGCACCGAGTTGCCCTGCTCGTCGAGCCGGGGCGACCACACGCAGATGCCCATCACCTGTGGGACCACGACCATCAGCGCCCCCGAGACACCGCTCTTGGCGGGCAGTCCGACGGTGAACGCGAACTGGCCGGAGAAGTCGTACATGCCGCACGAGGTCATCAGCGACTGGCAGTACTGCACCGTCTCGGGTTTGAAGATCCGCTCCCCGGTGAGCGGGCACACGCCGCCGTTGGCGAAGGTGGCCGCCACGACGGACAGCATGTCCGCGTCCGCCTCGATGGAGCAGCACTGGAAGTAGAAGTCCAGGGTCTCCGCCAGATCGACGTCCTCGGGGAAGGCGCCCTGTTCGCGCATCAGATAGCCGAGCGCGAAGTTGCGGTCGGCCGTGGCGCGTTCGGAGAGGTAGACGCTGTTGTTGAAGCCGGGACGGCGGCCTCCGGCGAGCCGTTCCCAGGTCTTCTCCACGTGTTCAAAGCGATCCGAGGTGTCCGCGCCCGTGTGCACGAGGGAGCAGGTCATGATCGCGCCCGCGTTGATCATGGGGTTGTGGGGCAGCCCCTGCTGGTTGAACGTGACCTCGTTGAAGCCCCGGCCGCTCGGCTCGCGGCCCACGTGCCGGTGCGTCGGCTCGATGCCGTGCTCCTCCAGGGCCAGGCAGTAGCTGACGGTCTTGGAGACCGACTGCACACAGAACGGGGTGCGCGTGTCGCCGATCAGATGGCGCTGGCCGTCCACGGTGCACAGCGCTGTGCCGAACGAGTCGGGGTCCACCCGGGCCAGCCCCGGGATGTAGTCGGCGACGGCCCCGTCGCGCACCTCCAGCAGCTCCTCGTGCAGCTCGTCCATCTCCTGGGCGAGGAGCGGGAAGTCGGGCACGGCCAGATCGTCCCGCAGCACGCGGCGCAGCAGCCCGCTGTGCTCACGGACGAGGGAGGCGAACTCGTCGAAGTCCAGCTCCCGTTCGCCACCCCGGGTGGCCGCGAGGGTGCGCTCCATGCGGGGGTCGTCGTCGAGGATGCCCGCCGCGGTGAAGCGCGAGGCCAGCTCGGACCGGGAGAGCGTGCCGTTCCCGTCGTCGTCGAAGGCGTCGAAGAGGGTACGGAGGGCGTCCTGGCCGGAATCGGGGCGGGCGCCGGGACCGGGGCCGGGGTCGGGGTCGGGGTCGGGGGAGGCCGTACTCCGCGTGGAGGCCGAGCCGTTGGCCGCGGCGCGGCGTGCGAGGGCAGTAGGACGTGAGGGGGTGGGCACGGGAGCTTCCTTTCGGGGCACGGGGTTGGGCGGGGTGGTCGGGTGCGAGGGTGGGGGCACGGGAACCGCTTCCGGTTCCGTACGCGGTTCCGCTTCCGGTTCTGGCTTGCGCAGGGAGACGGGCGCGCGCCGCCGCTTCCCGCCGCCCCGTTCCCGCCTGCGCTTCGTGTCCGCCGAGCGGGTCGCCTCGCGCGCCTCTTCGAAGGAGGTGAGGACGACGCCGATGAGCGTGTTGACCAGGACGAACGAGGCGAAGAGCACGAAGGAGACGTAGTAGGGGACCGTCCACTCGGAGACGCTCAGCCCGGTGCGGACCATGTCGCTCAGCCCGTCGAGGGTGATGAGCAGGAAGAGGGTGAGCGCGGCCCGGCCGACGGAGCCGTAGTGCTCGGGGTCGGCCTCGGCGAAGAGCATCCAGCCGATCATCGAGTAGAGGTAGAGCACCAGCGCGCCCACCACGAGGAACCCGGTGGTGCCGGGCAGGCTGCGGCCCACGGCCGAGGCGATCAGCCGCACATGGGGCAGCATGCGCGCGGCGCGCAGGATCCGTGCGAGGCGCAGCAGCCGCAGCACGCTCGCGTTGGCGCTGGCGAAGGGCATCAGCGTGGCGACGAGCAGGAACAGGTCGAAGACGTTCCACGCCTCGCGGAAGAAGTCGCGCGGCCGGTCGGCGTAGGAGAGGGCGCGGACGGCGAGTTCGAGCGCGAACAGCCCCAGGAAGAGGTGCTGGAGCAGCGCGGCCGACTCGCCCCAGCGGGCCATCGCCGAATCGTAGGTCTCCAGGCCCAGCACGATCGCGTTCCCGGTGATCGAGGCCAGTACGGCGGCGCCGAACGCCCACGAACCCACCACCCCACGGGCCGTGTCGGCCGCCGTCCTCACGACGGCGGGCACCTCCCCGCTGTGGCGGTCCGCGGCCACGGTCACAGGCTGCCGGGACTGCCGGGACTGCCGGGACTGCCGGGACTGCCGAAGAGGACGGAACCGGCCGGCCCCGGTGCCGGTGCGACGTAGAACTCCCGCAGCGCCTCCAGGAAATGACGGGCCGGGACCTTGCCGTCCTCGTCGGCCATGATCCCGTGCGCCTCCGCCGCGCTGTCCGGCTCCAGCCCGAGCGCTCCCGTCATGGCGAGGTACTGGTCGTGGGTGAGCGCGTCGTCCCCGTCGTCGTCGAAGAGCGCGACGACCGCCTGGGCCAGGGGGGTCATCAACTGGTCGTAACCGTCGCCGTCGACGAAGGACTGCACCACCGAGGCGCGGTATTCCTCCGGGGTGACCTTTCCGTCGAGATCGACGTCGCCTTTCGCGCGGAGTGTCCGCCACAGCGTCAGATAGTGGCGCCGCACCTCTTCCGCCTCCGGGGCGTCCTCGGGCGCTCCGGAAGCCGCGACGAGACGGTCGGCGATTCGCGTGTAGTCGGACTCCTCCAGTGTTCCGTTGCCATCGGTGTCCATCAGCTCGAAGCGGCGCATATGGCGGCTTTCGCGGGTGGCTGGTTGTGGTGCGGGGGGCATACGAGAACCTTTCCGTTCTCTGTGCTTTTTGGGTCTCGGCGCGCCGCGGCGGGACGCCCGTCCCCGCTGTGGGGGAGCCCGGTCCGATCCGGCCCGGCCACCTGCGCGGGGCGCGTGGGACGCACTCGCGAGCTGCCGGTGTCGGGCTCGTACGGGGCGGCGTCATGGAATTGACGTCCCGGGCACGCGCGGCGGCGTGGCCTTATCGTGAATGTGCCTCATGACCTTATGGAATAGTCCCGGAGAGGTCCCGGAGATGTGTTGAAAAAGCCCACGGCGTCTTCCCGTGTTCAACAATGGGTGGGCGATCGGATACCGTCCCGGTTGGCGCCCCTTGTGATCCGGAGCCGCCTTTCCGGGGAATTCGGGAAATCCGGGAGAGAAACGCGCCGTCTCCGCCCCGTCTCCGCCCCGCACGCGGAGCGGCACCCCGAGGGCGGCCCTTCGCGGCCGAAGGCAGATGATGAGGGTCCGCGCGGCGCGGGAGAAGCACGCGCCGCGCGAGGAAGCCGAGCGAGGAGGTGGCCAGGGCATGGCGGAGACGGTGGCGGAAGCGCTGACGCGGATCCTGCCGGGGTCACGGGTTGTCACGGACCCGGAGAGCATGGCCGGGTACCGGCACGACGAGGCCGAGTGGGCGCCGTACGGAGAACCGGCGGCGGTGGTGCGTCCACGGTCCGCCGACGAGGTGCGCAAGCTGGTGCGGTACTGCCTGGAGCGCGGGGTGCCGGTGGTACCGCGCGGCGCGGGCACGGGCCTGTCGGGAGGGGCGAACGCGCTGGACGGCTCGGTCGTCGTCTCCTTCGAGGCGATGAACGCCGTCCTGGAGATCGACCCGGCCGAACGGCTCGCCGTCGTCCAGCCCGGCGTCGTCAACGACGACCTGCGCGCCGCCTGCGCCGAGCACGGCCTCTGGTACCCGCCGGACCCGGCCAGCTCGCCCTGGTCGACGATCGGCGGCAACGTGGCCACGGACGCGGGCGGGATGTGCTGCGCCAAGTACGGCGTCACCAGCGACTACGTGCTGGCCATGGAGGTGGTCACCGGTGAGGGCGAGATCGTCTCGCTGGGGCGGCGCACCGCCAAGGGCGTGGCCGGGTACGACCTTCGGGGCCTGCTGACGGGGTCCGAGGGCACGCTCGGGATCATCACCGAGATCACTGTACGGCTGCGGAACCAGCGCCCGCCCGAGCGCACCGTCGCGGGCTACTTCGACTCCGTGGTCGCGGCGGGCGAGGCCGTCAGCGCCGTCATCGCGGCCGGTGTCGTCCCCTCCGCGCTCGAACTCGTCGACAGGCACTGCCTCGCGGCGGTCGACGCCTGGAAGAACATGGGCCTCTCGGCCGACGCGGACGTCGTGCTCCTCGGCCGCTGCGACACACCAGGGGCCGAGGGCGAGGCCGAGGCGGAGCGGATGCTGGAGTGCTTCACCGCGGCCGGGGCCACCTGGGCGGCCCGCTCCTCCGACCAGCAGGAGGCCGACGCGCTCTTCCAGGCCAGGCGGCTGGCCTACCCGGCGCTGGAGCGGCTCAGCCCCGTGCTCACGGAGGACGTGTGCGTGCCGCGTGCCCTGGTGCCGGAGATGCTGGCCCGCATCGAGCGGACCGCCGTCGCGCACGATGTGCGGATCGCCAACATCGCCCACGCGGCCGACGGCAACCTGCACCCGCTCATCATCACCCCGCACGGGGACGATGAGGCCCGCGTCCGCGCGCAGCGCGCGTTCGAGGTCATCCTCGACGACGCCATCGCGCTCGGCGGCACGGTCACCGGCGAGCACGGTGTCGGGGTGCTGAAGAAGCGCGGCATGAACAGCGAGCTGGGCCCCGCCGTGCTGGCCATGCAGCGCGCCGTCAAGAACGCGCTGGACCCGCACGGCATCCTCAACCCGGGCAAGGTCATCGACCCGGAGGGCGCGGAGGACGTGCCCGTCGGCTAGGGGGCACCTATAGGTTCAGCGCTGCCCGGCCGGTGACGCGTGGTGGACCGTGTGGTGAAGGTGGGTGTCCCAGACGGGGAAGGGGTCCTCCAGGGACTCCCAGAGGTCCGGGCCGCCCGCCGTCTCCGCGTCCGTCAGCAGGCAGGACTCCAGCGCCGCACGCAGCGTCGCGCGGCGCAGCCCGGTGCCGATGAAGACCAGTTCCTGGCTGCTGACGCGCTCGTGGAGTCCCGAGGGCTCGAAGCGTGCCACGGGCCCCGCCTGGGACCACAGCCCGGCGACGGCGTGCCTGCTCGCGAGCGTGAAGAACCCCTTCGAGCGCAGCACCGTCCCGAAGGTGCCGTCGTCCAGCGGGCCCGTGACCAGGTCCCAGAGGCGGCCGGGGTGGAACGGGCGGTCGTCGCGGAAGACCAGTGAGGAGATGCCGTACTCCTCGGTCTCCGGCACGTGGTCGCCGTTCAGCTCCGCCACCCAGCCGGGCGCCTGCTCGGCCTTGGCCAGGTCGAACAGCCCGGTCCCGAGCAGCGCCGCCACGGTGCCGCCCGCGGGCTCCGGCGTGATCACACCGCGTACGGTGCGGTGGACATGGGCGGAGGGGTTGAGCCGCAGCAGGGCCGCTTCCAGGCGCCGGGCGGTGTCCTCGTCGACGAGGTCCGTCTTGTTGAGCAGGATCACGTCGGCGAACTCGACCTGGTCCACGAGCAGATCACTCACCGTACGCTCGTCGTCCTCGACCGGGGCGAGACCGCGCTCGGTGAGGTCGTCGCCGCGTGCCAGCTCCGCGCGGAAGCCGACGGCGTCCACGACGGTGACCATGGTGTCCAGCCGCGCGACGTCGGTGAGGCAGGCGCCGTCGTCCCGCGCGAAGGCGAAGGTCGCGGCCACGGGCATCGGCTCGGAGATGCCGCTCGACTCGATGAGCAGGTAGTCGAACCTCCCGGCGCGCGCGAGGCGTTCGACCTCCACGAGCAGATCGTCCCGCAGGGTGCAGCAGATGCAGCCGTTGGTCATCTCCACCAGCCGCTCCTCCGTACGGGAGAGCGCGGCTCCGTCCCGTACGAGCGAGGCGTCGATGTTGATCTCGCTCATGTCGTTGACGATGACGGCCACCCGCAGGCCGTGGCGGTTGGTGAGGATGTGGTGGAGGAGGGTCGTCTTACCCGCGCCGAGGAAGCCGGACAGCACGGTGACGGGCAGCCGCCCGTCGGCGGGCGCGGAGACAGGGGCAGGGGCGGGGGAGTGCGGCATGGCGGTGCTCACCGGGGGGCGGAGGGGACGTGGACGTGGGGGAGGGGGATCTCGAAGTGGACGGTGCCGAAGCCCGGCCCGTGCTCCCCCGTCGCACGGGCGTCGCAGATCTCCTTGGCGACGCTGTGCCAGAAGGGTTCGGCACCCGGGATGTCGACGTTGGTGTGCAGGTACACGCAGTCGTAGTCGCCGCGCCTCGCCGCGAAGTCGCAGGCCATGCCCACCATCGTGCGGGCCAGCCCGTGGCGGCGGTGCTCGGGGCGCACGTAGACGCGCACCAACTGCGCGGTGGGTCCCGACGGGTAGCGCTCGGCGATCCAGGCCGGGTGCGGCGGGCTGGCCGGGCCGCGCGAGTGGAGCGCGGTGGTGCCCACGACCTCGTCGTCCCGCGTGGCCACGATGAGCAGGTGCCGGGGGTCGGTGAGATAGGTGCCCTGCACGTCGATGACGTCCTCGTGCCATGCGGGGACGTAGCCGTAGTCGAACTCGCGGTAGAAGGTGTCGAGCATGACGCTCCGCGCTCCCGCCGCGTCGTCGGGCGTCGCCTCGCGCACCGTGTACGGGCCCGTGTGCACGGGGTCCAGCGGGTCCGGGAGGTGAGCGGTGCGGGCAGGGCGGGTGGTGTCAGGGGTGTGCGCGGGGCGCGGCGCAGTGTTCACGCGGCTCGTCTCGCTCTCCGTGGTCAGGGGTGGAGTGGCCGCGTACGAGGCTACATGAAAATCGTTGTCGAAAACGCGCGCCTCTCCGGCACCGTCACCTCTCCGGCGCCGTCACACCTCGTCGGCACCGTCACCGGTGTCTCCGGCGGGACGCGGTGTGTATTCGTGCCGCCCGCGAAGTGTGAGGTCCCCTCCGCTGGTCACTCGTCGGTGAGGCCGGTCTTGTGCCCGGGCATGGGAGCGGCTCAGGCTTCACTGGTTCGGTAACGGCAGCCCGTGGAGCCGCCCCCCGGGGTCTGCTGAATGGCCCTGGAGCCTTATCAGCGTGCCCCGGGGACCCCGCCCGTCTCTGTCACGGTGCGAGCGACGTCGCGCAGCTTCAGGTTATGGTCCTGCGAACTCTTCTTCAGCACCCCGAACGCCTGGTCCTCGCTGAGCTTGTAGCGCTCCATCAGGATGCCGACGGCCTCACCGATGTCGTGCCGGGTGTCCAGGGCCGCGTGGAGCTGTGTGTGCGTACGGGCACTGGAGAAGGCCACGGCCGCGTGGGAGGCCAGCAGCCAGCCGACGTGCTCGGAGCGGCCGGTGAAGGCGTGCGGGCGGGTGGAGTACATGTCCAGGGCGCCGAGGTTGTCGTTCTCGGTGAAGAGCAGGAAGCCCATCATGCTGCCGATGCCCAGCTCGCGGGCGTGTGGCGCGTATCGCGGCCACCGGTCCACCGAGGTGGTCATGTCCTCGACCTTGTAGACCTCCGTGAGCCGACGTGTGGCGTCCAGGCAGGGCCCCTCGAACACCTCGCCCTGAATGCGGTCCGACGTGCGCACCAGGTCACTCGTCGCGGCGAGCGTCTCCACGCGCTTGCCGTTCAGTGTCAGCACCCCGGCCGCCTCGCAGCCGTCGACCAGATCCACGGCGTGCGCCACGACCCTGTCCAGGGTCTTCTGGACGGACTCCTGGGCCAGGAGATCACGTGCCATGTCGGCCAGTGCCGTGGTCAGCTCCTCCCAGGAACCGTCCTCCACGTCCGCCACCTCTCACTCGGCCACCCGGCTCGCTCGGCCACTCGGCCTGCCTTGATGCCGCTCACGATAATCGCCCCGACGGGCTCGTGGCCCCCAGGGTGGAATCTCGTGACCGAGGGGTGCGCCCTCACTCCCCTTCCCCGCGCCCCCGCGACTGACCCGGCCCCTTCTCCCCCTTCTCCCGCTGTTCGTGTTCCTGTTCCTGCTGGTCCTGCCGGAGCTGCTCCTGCTCGCGGTCGCGCTCCCGCGCCTCCCACGCGCGGTCGCGCTCGCGGTCGTGCTCCTCCGCCGCCTTGCCGCCGTGCCGCGGGAGGTGGCCGTGCCGCAGGGTGAGCCACACGTCGCGCGCCCCGCGGCTCGCCGTGCTGCGGCTGCGCGCGACCAGCCGTCGCGCCTGTGCCTCGTCCTCGACCATGGGCGAGGAGCCACGCAGGGGCTTGCCCGCCGTCTCGTGCAGGAAGAGCGCGGCCACGACGCCGACGGCGCCCGCGCCCATCAGGTAGTACGCGGGGATCAGCTCGTTGCCCGTCGACTCCACCAGCGCCGAGTTGATCAGCGGTGTCGTGCCGCCGAAGAGGGAGACCGAGACATTGAAGGCGACGGAGAGGCCGCCGTAGCGCAGGTGCGTCGGGAACAGCGCCGGAAGCGTGGAGGCGCTCGTCCCCGCGAAGCACACCAGCAGCAGGCCGAGGATCACACAGCCGAAGGCGGGCAGCAGGATGCCGCCCTCGCGGATCAGCTCGAACGCCGGGATCGCGAGGATGATCATGGCGACCGCGGCCCAGAGGAACATGGGGCGGCGCCCGTAGCGGTCGGAGGACCTGCCCACGACGGTGATCGAGAGCACCACCAGCACCATGGTTCCCAGCACCAGCAACTGGGCGGTGAGGTTGGGCTCGCCGAGGGTGGTGGTCATGAAGGTGGGGAGGTAGGAGGTGACCATGTAGTTGGTCACGTTGTAGAGCAGCACCAGGCCCACGCAGATGAGCATGGCCTCCCAGTGGTGCGTGAACAGCTCCTTGAGCCGCCCCTTGCCGGACATGCGGGCCTGTTCGAGGCGGTCCTCCTCGGACAGCTCGGACTCGGCGCCGCCCGCCTCCTCGTGCTCCGTCTCCTCCTGCTCCGCCTTCTGGTGCTTGGCCTCCACCTCCTGGAAGGCCGGGGTCTCCTCCAGCCGCAGCCGCATGTAGAGCCCGATCAGGCCCAGCGGCCCCGCCACGTAGAACGGGATGCGCCAGCCCCAGCTCAGCATCTGCTCGTCGGTCAGTACGGCGGTGAGCACGGTGACCAGGCTGGAGCCGAGCGAATAGCCGACGAACGTGCCGAAGTCGAGCCAGCTCCCGAGGAAGCCGCGTTTGCGGTCGGGCGAGTACTCGGCGATGTACGTGGTGGCGCCCGCGTACTCACCGCCCGTCGAGAAGCCCTGCACCAGGCGGCAGACGAGCAGCAGCAGCGGTGCGGCGATGCCGATGGTGCCGTAGCCGGGCAGGAAGCCGACGGCGAAGGTACTGGCCGCCATCATGATCATTGTCGCGGCCAGTACCTTCTGGCGGCCGATGCGGTCGCCCAGCGGCCCGAAGACCAGGCCGCCGAGAGGACGCACCAGGAACGCGGCGGCGAAGGTGGCGAAGGTGGAGATGACCTGGACGCCGGGCGAGTCCGAGGGGAAGAAGACCTTCCCGAGCGTGGCCGCGACATAGGCGTAGACGCCGAAGTCGAACCACTCCATCGTGTTGCCCAGCGCCGCGGCCGAGACGGCGCGCTTGACCTGGGGCTTGTCGACGATGGTGACGTCCTTGGGCTCCAGGCTCTCCTTGCGGCGGCGCAGCAGGATTCTCAGCATGCGCTCGGTCTGCGCGCTGCCGGAGCCGAGCCCCTGTGCCTGCCGGTCGCCGCGCTTCTTGGGCGGGCCGCGCCTGTCCCCGATGTTCATGGCTGCCCCTGCTCGTCGTCGGCTGCGTGGAGAGCGCATGCCGCCCGGAGGGCGGACGCCGCAAAGAGTGACACAAGGGTGATATTAGGTCAGCGCCCTGGTGGGCCGCCCTCCGGGGGTGCCGGCCGCTGCTCCGATCAGCAGGGGGCGCGGGTCCCCTTCGCGGGGGGCGGAAGGAAACGGGGGTGCCCCTTCACCGGGGGTGTTGCGCGGGACGGCCGGCCCGTGATGTGGGCACTGTAGGGTCCCGCGCTGGTTTTTGTACCGCAGTACGCCGGGCGGGTTCCCCGCGCGGGGGTGCGGTCTCCTCGCCGGGTGCGGCTGTGAGGGTGGGCACGGCCCACGCCGCCGCTGCCGTGCCCCGCAGCCGCGCCGTCAGAAGCTGGTGCAGCCGGGCCAGCAGCCACAGCACCCCGAGCCCCGCCACGCCGATCGGGGCCGCCACCGCGGCGTGGGTGAGCCAGGCGCCCGCGAGGGAGGGGCCGCCCCAGGAGGTGTTGTACGGGCCGTCGTCCACCAGCCCGTAGAACAGGCCCCGTGCGACGGCGAGGCACTCGACCAGCACCACGACGAGCGCCGACGCCCCCAGCAGCACGGTCAGCACCGCGTGCCCCAGCACGCGCGGGGCGCCCGGGGAATCGGCGCCCGGGAACAGCGTACCGGCGCGCAGCCACCGGGCGCGTGCGCTCTCTTTCCGTCCTGCGGTCAGGGCCGCGAGGGCTGCCAGGCCGCTGGACAGCAGGGTGGCGGCGTACACGGTCTGCCGGAGAAATCCGGCGAGGAAGGAACGGCGGGCCCGGCGCGCGGGGCATGCTGTCCGGAACACGCGAGGAACGGGCGGTGTCCCAGACGGGGCCCGCGCCACGGCCGGGGAGGACGCGCCCGTGACCATGCCGACCCGGCCGGGGGACACCGGCGCCGTCACCCCCACCCCCACCAAGGTGCCCGCCTCCGCCCCGGCCCTGCGCGGCGGCGCGATCGGCACGGGCGACCTCGTCTTCTTCGTCGTGGCGGCGGCGGCCCCGCTGACCGTCATGGCCGGTGTCGCGCCGCTGGCGATCGGCATGGCGGGCGAGGCGGCACCGCTCGGCTATCTGCTCTCCGGGCTGCTGCTCGTGGTCTTCGCCGCGGGCTTCACCGCGATGAGCCGGTACGTGCGCGACGCCGGGGCCTTCTACGCGTACATCGGGCGCGGCCTGGGCCGCCCCACGGGAGCGGGCGCCGCCTATGTGGCCCTGCTCTCCTACAACGCCATCGAGGTGGGCCTGCTCGCCGCCTTCGGCTGGTTCACCGAGTCCGGCTTCCGGGACCTGACGGGCCTTCATGTGCCCTGGTGGGCATGGGCGTCGGCGGGGCTGGTCGCCATCGGGGTGCTCGGCTGTCTCCGGGTCACGCTCAGCGCCAAGGTGCTCGGTGTCGCGCTGGCGCTGGAGGTGCTCGTGCTGCTGGTCTTCGAGGCCGGAGTGCTGGCCGACGGCGGCGGACCGCGCGGACTCGACCTCGGCTCGCTCTCCCCCGTACACCTCGGCGAGGCGGGCGCGGGCGGCATGTTCGTGCTGGCCATCGGCGCCTTCATCGGGTTCGAGGCGACGGCGATCTACGCCGAGGAGGCACGCAGCCCGGAACGCACGGTGCCGCGCGCCACCTACCTCGCCGTCGGATTCCTCGCCCTCTTCTACACGTTCACCGTCTGGATGATCATCAACGCGTACGGCGCCGACCGCGCCCGTGCCGTCGCCAACGGAGCACACGGCGGCGACATGGTCTTCGCGGCCACCGCTCGCTACGCGGGCGACTGGGCCGCCGACGCCATGCACGTCCTGATCATCACCAGCGCCTTCGCCGCGACCCTCGCCTTCCACAACGGCGCAGCGCGCTACTTCTACGCGCTCGGCCGCGAGGGGCTGCTGCCCCGCGCCCTCGGCAAGGTGACCACGCGCACCCGCTCGCCCGCGGTCGCGGTGGCCGCGCAGTCGGCCGTCGCGCTGGTGGTCGTGGCCGCCTCCGTTGCCGCGCACGCCGACCCGTACACCGTGACGTTCCTGTGGAGCAGCGGCACCGGCATCCTCGGCGTCATGCTGATGCAGGCGCTGGCGGCGCTGGCCGTCCACGGCTTCTTCCGACGGGACCGGCGCGGGCTGCCCGTGTGGCGGGTGGCCGTCGCGCCGCTGCTCGCCTGCGCGGGGCTCGTGGTGCTCATCGTGCTGGTGTGCGCCAACCTCGACCTGCTCACGGGTGCCTCGACGGGGGTGAACACGGCCCTGCTCGTGCCCCTGCCGCTGCTCTTCGTGGCGGGTGTCGCCGTCGCACTGCGTGTGCGCCGCCGCGGCCCGGAGGCGTACCGGCGCCTGACGACGCACGACACCTGATCCACGTCGGCGCCCAACTCGCGCGTCAGCCCCCGGAGTCGGAGTCGGAGTCGGGACCGGGGTGCGGCGCGTAGCCGGGCGTCCACTGCGCTGCCCGTACCGCCTCCCGCAACTGCTCCTCGGTCGCCTCGGGAGCGACACCGTCCTCGACGGCGGCCAGCGCGGCGGCGAGCGCCACGTCCCGCGCCGCCTCGCGCATCTCGCCCAGCGGCGGGAGCAGCGGAGCGGGGCCGTGCGCGGGCGCGGCGCGTGTGGCGCGGTCGCCGACGGCGCGGGCAGCGGCCACCATCATCCGGTCGGTGACGCGGCTCGCGCGCGCGGCGGTGACGGCGAGGCCGATGGCGGGGAACACGTACACGTTGTTCGCCTGCGCCACCGGCACCTCGCGCCCGTCCACCTCCAGCGGCGGAAACGGCGAACCCGTGGCGATCAGCGCCTTGCCGTCCGTCCACCGCGCGAGGTCGGCGGGGGTGGCCTCGGCGTGCGAGGTGGGGTTGGACAGCGGGAAGACGACGGGCCGTTCGCACGTGCGCGCCATGTGCCGCACGATGTCCTCGGTGAAGGCGCCCCGCGCCGTGGAAAGACCGATCAGCACGGTCGGCGACACCCGGCGGACGACCTCGTCAAGACCCGTGCCCTCCCACCCGTCCGTCTCCCCGTCCTCGTGCGCGTAGCCGCGCTGCTCCTCCGTCAGATCGTCGCGGGAACGCAGCAGTACCCCGTCCACGTCGACGAACCAGAAGCGGGACCGCGCCTCCTCGTCCGACAGGCCGTCGTCCGTGAGCGCGACACGGATCATGTCCGCGACACCGATGGCGGCCGAGCCCGCGCCGAGCACCACGAACCGCTGCTCTGCCAGCCGGGTGCCGGACACCTCGTTGGCCGTCGTCAGCGCGCCGAGGACGACGGCCGCCGTGCCCTGGATGTCGTCGTTGAACGTCAGCAGGCGGTCCTGGTAGCGGCTGAGGATGGGGCGGGCGTGCGCCGTCGCGAAGTCCTCCCACTGCAACAGCGTCCCCGGCAGCTCCGCCTCGACGGCCGAGACGAACGCCTCCACCAGCGCGTCGTAGTCCTCCCCTGTCACCCGCCGCGCCGGACGGCCGAGGTAGTGCGGATCGGCCAGCAGCTCCTCGTTGTCGGTGCCCGCGTCCAGCAGGACGGGCAGGGTGCGCGCCGGATGGATACCGCCGATCGCCGTGTAGAGGCTGAGCTTGCCGATCGGGATGCCCATGCCCCCGACGCCCAGATCGCCGAGCCCGAGGATCCGCTGCCCGTCGGTGACGACGATGACGTCCACGTCCCCGTGCGGCCGGTTCCGCAGCAGTTCACGGAACCGGTGCCTGTCGTCCCAGGACAGGAAGAGCCCGCGCGGCCTGCGGTAGATCTCGCTGAAGCGTTGGCACGCCTCCCCGACGGTGGGCGTGTAGACGACGGGCAGCATCTCTTCCAGATGGCGGGTGACGAGCCCGTAGAAGAGCACCTCGTTGGTGTCCTGGAGCTGCCGCAGATAGATGTGCCGGTTCAGCGGCTTGTCGTAGCGGAGGAACGCCTCGTACGCGCGGTCCACCTGCTCGTCCAGCGTCTCCACGGCGGGCGGCAGCAGCCCGTCGAGCCCGGCCTCAGCGCGCTCGCGCGGCCCGAAAGCGGTGCCCTTGTTGCGCAGCGGATCGGCGAGGAGCGCGCTGCCGCGCGCGTGGTGCGGTGTGCCGCTGGTGGACATGACTGCTCCCGGGGGCGGGTGGCGCACGCACGGCCGGGCCCGGGACACGGACCCGTCGGCTCGCCGCCACGGCTGGTACATCGGCACTCGCGACGATACGGCGGCGACGGCACGTACGGGCTGCCGCTCGCGCGGTGGTGGGCGTGTTCCCCCGTGTGACGCTGAATCACTCGGCGCAGGCCGTCGCTGTCCTCGTCGTCGCCCCCGTCGGCGTGTTGCCGGGTTTTCCGGGCGACGGGTGGGAAAGGCGCCGTACGAGATCGACGACGGACCGGTGCGGCCGGAAGCGGGGAAGGAGCGGGGCATGGGGGACGACGGCGGCAGAGCGGTGGCCGGGCGGGGCCGGGCGCGGGGCGGGGGCACCGGCGGGGGCGCGGGCAGGGACGGCGCGGCGTTTCCCTGGCTGTGGCTGCTGCCGGGCCTCGCCCTGCTCGTGGCGCTGACGGTGTGGGGCGTGGTGGTCTACCCGCACCTGCCCGACCGCGTGCCGCAGCACTTCGGCTCCGAGGGCGTCAGCAGGTTCGCGGCGAAGTCGGTGGGCTCCGTCTTCCTGCCGGTCTTCGTCCACGCCGGTGTCCTGCTCGTCATGGCGACGGTCTCCTACGGCGTGCTGAGCATGCGCCCCGAGTCCGAGATGGTCCCGGGCCGGCCGCGCTCCGCCCTGGTCAACCGCCCCGCCACCCGCGAGGGCGCGGTCCGCAGCGCGAAGGCGACGCTGTTCCTGGGGTTCTGCGTCGGGCTGACGCTCGTCGCCGCCTGCGCGGTCATGTGGCAGACGGGGCCCTGGCAGGACCCGCCCGGCTGGTATCCGGTGCTGGTGACGGCGCCGTCCCTGCTGGGCGCCGTGCCGGTGGTGGTCGTCGCGCTGCGCGACAAGCGGCGGGCCTCCCACGCGCCGCACCCGTCCTCGTCGGCGTCCTAGCCGAGGTGCCGGACCGGCCGCCCAACCGCCCGGCCGGGTCGAGGCGCACTGCCGTGCTAAAATGTATACAGACTGTATGCAATAGGCCCGTGTGCGATGGGCGCGGCGCGACTGACGTCGGTGGGGAGAGCTGGCTGTGGAGTCGGGACGGCAGAAGGCGTACGCGTTCCTCAAGGACACGGTGCTCACCGACCCCGCCATGCAGGGCGAGTTCCTGTCCGAGCAGGCCATCGCTGATCGCATCGGCGTCTCCCGCACCCCCATCCGCGAGGCCCTGCTGCTGCTCGCCGCCGAGGACCTGGTCAGCCTGGTCCCCAAGCGCGGCGCCTACATCGCGCCCCTCTCCGGGCGGGAGATCGGCGAGCTGATGGAGATGCGCGCGGTGCTGGAGCGGTACGCGGCGGAGCGCACGGTCGAGGCGGGCGCCGCGCCGGTCGCCGAGATGGAGCGGGTGCTCGACGAGCAGGCCGGGCTGCGGGGGGCCGAGAACGCGCGGGAGTTCATCGCGGCCGACCACCGCTTCCACGCCACGCTCGTGGCCTCGGTGGGCAACGGGCTGATGGCCAAGCAGTACGACGCGCTGCGCAGCCGCCAGATCCGCGCGGGCGTCGTCGCGCTCTACCGCTCGGGCGGGCGCCAGGACGAGGTCATCGCCGAACACCGGCGCATCCTGGACGCGTTGGCGTCCGGCAGCGCGCCGGAAGCGTGCGCCGCGATCGACGACCACATCGCGGCCACCCGCCGCATCCTCGCCGAGGGCTGAGCGTCGCCCACGTCGCGCTGGCAGCCGTGGCCGCGACGGTGCCAGGCAGCGCCGTCACCGCACCCGCCAGCCGCACCCGTCCGTGACGGCGCCGGAGCGCGCGTCAGCGCACCCCGGCACCCGTCGAGCCAGAACCGTCAGGGCCGGAACAGACAGGGGAGGACCGGCGGTTACAGCCGCCGGTTGTCCAGGACCGCGACGGCCCGGCGCACCCGCTGCACCTCGTCCACGTCCACGTCGGCGACGATCAGTCCGGGTGCCGTCCCCGCCTGCTCCCTGACACTGCCGTCGGGGCCGATGAGCGCGCTGTGCCCGATGCCCGTCGGCGCCTTGGTGCGCTCCTCGATGTCCGCATCCGGCTCCGGTGGTGCCTGGCCGACGGCGGCCACCCACACCGTCGCGTCGAGCGCCCGCGCCCTGGTCAGCAGCTCCCAGTGCGCCAGCTTCCCCGGCCCGGCGCCCCAGGAGGCGGGCAGCACGGAGATGACGGCCCCGGCGTCGGCGTGGGCGCGGAACAGCTCGGGGAAGCGCACGTCGTAGCAGGTGGCGAGGCCGACGCGGACGTCGTCCACGTCGATCGTGACGATCTTCGCGCCCGGTGCCACGGTGTCCGACTCGGAGAAGCCGAAGGCGTCGTACAGGTGGATCTTGTCGTAGGCGGCCTCCACACCCGGGCCCGTGGCCAGCAGGGTGTTGGCGACGCGTCCGCCGTCGGCCGGGGTGAACATGCCCGCCACGACGGTGAGCCGGTGGCGCCTGGCGATGTCCCGCAGGCCGTTGGCCCAGGGGCCGTCCAGCGGCTCGGCGACGGGGCCGAGCGGGATGCCGAAGCGGGCCATGGCCGCCTCGGGGAAGACCGCGAGCCGTGCGCCCTCTCCCGCCGCCCGTTCCGCCAGGGCGTCGATGGCGCGCAGGTTCTCCTCGGGGTCGGTGCTCGCGGTGAACTGGCACAGTGCGGTGCGCAGCGTGGTCACGGCGCCTCCTTGTCAGGCCGGGCGGATGCGGATTCGGACGGTGTGCGTGTGCGTGTACGTGTACGTGGGTGTGCGCGCGGGCGGTGCGGTGCGGCGTGGGACCGCCGTGCCCGTACGGTACGGTCTCGCCCACCTCTGGCGCGCCCCCACCTGCGCGGCGCGCTCCGTGCTCACGAGGGCCGCCCCGCGGCGAGCGGGTCCTTGGCCGCGCCGTCGGAGAACCGGCGGGTGTACTCCTCGTCCTCGGCGTGGTCGGCGTCCCGCCCCAGCAGCACACCGGCCACCGTCAGCACGGCGGTCAGCACGATGTAGAGCGCGATCGGCAGCCAGGTGCCGAAAGCGCCGAGCAGCGCCGTGAACACGAGCGGTGCGACGGCGCCGCCGATGACGCCCGCGAGGGTGTAGGCGAGCGAGGAACCGGTGTAGCGCAGGCGCGGGCTGAACTGCTCGGCGACGAAGGCGGCCTGCGGCCCGTACATCACCGAGTGGATGACGAGCGCGCCGATGACGCCCAGGACGAGCAGCCCCCAGGAGCGGGTGGCCACGAGCGGGAAGAAGACGAAGGGCCACGCCCCGGCGGCGACGGCGGCGCCCAGATACAGCCACCTGCGGTTCACGCGGTCCGAGAGCGCGCCCGCCAGGGGGATGAGGAAGATCTGGAGCGCCGAGCCCACGAGTACGGCGGTCAGTGCCTCGCCGCGTGCCATGCCGAGCTGTTCCGTCGCGTAGGTGAGGACGAAGACGGTGAACATCGCGTAGAGCACGTCGGGCGCGACACGGCACAGGATGGCCGCTGCCAACTGCCTGCGCTGGGTGGCGAAGACCTCGCGGATGGGCGCCTCGGGACGCTCGCCGCCCGCTTCGACGGCCTTGAAGACGGGCGTCTCCTCCAGATGCACCCGCACCCACAGCCCGAAGGCGACCAGCAGCCCGGAGAGCAGGAAGGCGATGCGCCAGCCGAAGGAGAGGAACTGGTCCTCCGTGAGGAGCGCGCCGAGCGCGGCCAGCGCGCCGTTGGCCATCAGGTTACCGGCGGGCGGGCCGACCTGGGCCGCAGACGCCCAGAAGCCGCGTTGTCGCGCGTTGCCGAACTCGCTGGTCAGCAGCACGGCACCGCCCCACTCGCCGCCGACGCCCACGCCCTGCGCGAAGCGCAGCAGCACCAGCAGCACGGGGGCCGCCGGGCCCACCGCCGCGTGCGTGGGCAGGCAGCCGATCAGGAAGGTGGCGGCGCCCACGAGGACGAGCGTCGCGACGAGCACCCTCTTGCGCCCGATCACATCGCCGAGCCGCCCGAAGACGAAGCCGCCGAGGGGGCGCGAGACATAGCCCACCGCGTAGGTGGAGAAGGCGAGCAGCGTCCCGGTGAGCGGATCGTCCGACGGGAAGAAGAGCTTGCCGAAGACGAGCGCGGAGGCGGCCGAGTAGACGGCGAAGTCGTACCACTCCAGCGAGGTGCCGGTGAGGCTGGCGGTGAACGCCTTGACCAGCGTCCTGCGGTCGGGAGCGCTGGGCCCGGCAGGCTCCCCGGGCCCCTCCGGGCCGGTCGGCGGGTGCGGGGCGCCCGCCGGAGACGGGTGCTGCTGGTTCTGGTCCACGGGTGGCCCCCTCACGGTCACGGCCTTTCGTACACGAGCATACTTGCTGTATACAGCTCGTATGCGCAACCCTGGGGAGCGGGAATTTACTTCTCCGCAACCCAGCCCGACCTGGAGGAAGCACCATGCCGAGCCTGTCGTTCACCCTGCCGGACAGCAGCCGCCGCACCGTGACCGTGACGCGTCTGCTCAACGCCGGGTACGCCGGCCGCAGCCAGGAGGACGTCGCGGCACACGTGGCGGAACTGGCGGAACTGGGCGTGCCCGCACCCGCCACCATCCCGGCCCTGTACCCCGTCGCGCCCTACCTCGCACAGCAGGCGCGGACCGTGCCCGCGCAGCACGGGAAGACCTCGGGCGAGGCCGAGTGGGCGCTCGTCGTCGACGACTCGGGCGAGCTGCTGCTGACCGCCGCCTGCGATCACACCGACCGCGCCCTGGAGGCCCACGGCGTGGCCTGGAGCAAGAACGCGGGCCCCGACGTCCTCGCCGAGCGCGCCTGGCGCCTCGACGACGTGGCCGAGCGCGTCGACAGCCTGACCCTGCGCGCGTGGGTGCGGGGTGCCGACGGCTCCGAGGAGCTGATCCAGGACGGCACGGGCGCCGAACTGCTGACCCCGGCCTACTGGGCCGGTGTGCTCCGCGAGCGCGGGGAACTGGAGCCCGGCACCGTGCTCATCTCCGGCACCATCCCGATGCGCCACGGGGTCGACCAGTTCGCCGAGGGCTGGCGTGTGGAGCTGGCCGACCCGGCGACGGGGAACGAGATCACCCTCGCGTACGACGTCGTGCCCATGCCCGAACCCATCGGCTGACGGCACCCTCGGCGGCGGGCGGCATGGCTGGTCAGGGCTTTGCCACTACCGGTCCGATGATCGGCCACTACACTCGCGGAAGCGTCGGCGAGGGGTGGTGGCGTGGTGCGTACGAAGAGCACGAACGGGCGGGACAGCGCATATGTGCGCCTGGCGCGCGAGCTGCGGCAGGCGATCCTGCGGCATGACTACGCCGACGGCGTACGGCTGCCCACCGAGGCCGAACTCGCCCAGGCCCACGGCGTCAGCAGACAGACCGTGCGCCGCGCCTTCCAGGACCTGGTCGCCGAGGGCATGGTCTACCGCGTCCCCGGCCGGGGCACCTTCGCCGCGGCCGGGGAGGAGCAGCAGTTGCGGCAGTTCGGCTCCGTCGAGGACCTCATGGCGCTCTCGCTCGACACGGCCATGGAACTGGTCACGCCGCTGCACCGGCAGGTCGACCTCGACGCGGCGGGCAGGCTCCAACTGCGCTCCGACCGGGTGCACAAGCTCGGCTTCCTCCGTCTGCACGAGGAGACCCCGTTCTGTCTGACGACGGTCTATCTGCCGCCGGACGCGGGCAAGCTCGTCGAGGAGGTGCCCGAGCTGAACGAGGCCGGGTCCCGCAGCGGGCTGACCGTCATCGGGCTGCTGGACGCACGGCTGCCCGAGCCCGTCGCGGAGGCCGAGCAGAGCGTCACCGTCGGCCGGGCCACACCCGAGGTCGCCCGCCGCCTCGGATGCGCCGAGGAACTGCCGCTGCTGCGCATCGACCGGCTCTACTTCTCCGCCGCCGGGCACCCCGTCGAGCTGGCCATCAGTCACTTCCTGCCCGAGCACTACTCGTACCGCGTGCGGCTGCGGCGCGGACGGCGCTGAGGCCGCACGCGGTACGAGGGTTGGCGTCGGGGGTGTCGGGAGTGTCGGGGGTGTCGGGGGTGTCGGGGCGCGTCGGCGGCGTGACGTCAGAGGGACACGCCGCGGTGGCGCAGCCAGGCGACGGGGTTGGTGGCCGACTCGGGGTTCGGTGTGCGGCGGACCTCGAAGTGCAGGTGCGGGCCCGTGGTGTTGCCGCTGTTGCCGGACAGGCCGATCTGCTGGCCCGCCGCCACCCGTCGGCCTTTGCGCACCTGGAGCAGGGAGAGGTGCGCGTACTGCGTGTAGAAGCCGTTGGCGTGCCGTACGACGATCTGATTGCCGAACGAGCCGCCGCACGAGGACCGCACGACGGTGCCCGCGCCCACCGACCTGACGGGGGTGCCCGACTTCACGGCGAAGTCCTGCCCCGTGTGCCGGTTGGACCACCGCTCTCCGGAGGAGGCGAAACGGGCGGTCAGCTTGTAGCCCTTGACCGGGGGATACCAACGCTCGTCGGACGAGGGCTTCTTGCCTGCGGGGAAGCTGCCGCGCGGACAACCCCCGCCCGCGCGGGCGGGGTTGGCGGCCTGCCGTGCGGCGGCGACGGGCGCGGCGCGCAGTGTGTCCCGCTGCGCGTGCGCGGTGTGCCGCTCGGCTGCCGACTCGGGGTGCGTGGCCAGAAGGCCCGCGAGGAGCACGGAGCACAGCAGTACGGCGCCCCGTGCGGCGGCGCCCGGTCTCATTAGCGCGACGTGTCTCATGGGGCGATGCTTACTCCTCTGCCGGACCGATCCCTCGTTTTACTGGTCTGGCACGCTGACACACTGCGCTGTTCGCTGTAACCCCGAGGGGCTGAAACCGACCAATCGAGGTATTCGGCGCGGTTCAACCGCGTCGGCGCATCGCCCGCAGATCCTGCGTGGTCGAGTTCATCCCGTGCGCGGCGCGTGCTTCCCTGCGCGCTTCACGGGGGCCGTCCACCGCGTCCCGGCCGTGCCACAGCGTGTGCCCGTCGCCGCGGCGTCCCTCCCTGCGGACGAGCAGGGCGACGGCCAGCCCCAGAACTGTCGCGGCTCCGCAGAGCCCCATGAGCACCGACATGACGTCCCCCTCACGTCCCGCCCCCGTATCTCAAGGGCGTCCACCGTGCCATGGGCCTCCGGGCGGGCACATTGCCATGTTCCGGCAGAGTTCGGGGAGACGGGGCGCAGTGTGCGGGACGAGGTGTGCGGGGTGCGGGGTGCGGGAACGTGCGGTGCCCGGCCGGAGGAACCGGCCGGGCACCGCACCCTGGCCCGACGTTCACGGACGGACCGGGGTGTGCGGTCAGATCACGGGTGCTCAGTCACGCGAGCGCCCGTAGTAACCGCTGAGCCGCTCGTGGTACGCGGGGTCGGTGGTGTGCTTCTCCTTGTCGAACTCGGGGGAGTCCTTGATCTCGTCCTTGGTGCGGTCGACGTAGATCTTCTTCTCGTTCACGTCGATGCGCTCGATGGTCCCGGCGGGCAGCAGTACATGCCTGCCGAAGATCCACGTCCCCGTGTCGACGACGATGTAGGCCGATCCGACGTCCTCGGAATGCTTGTCGACCTTTCCGATGGCGCCGTCGATGGCCTCGACCTTGTATCCGCTCAGATCGGTTCCGGGCTGATACGCGGAAGTCGCGCGGTAACCCCAGATGTTCTCGCTCACGACAGGTCCCTTCATGTGCGATGCGGTCACGGAAGGAAAAAAACCCGCTCCTGGGTTCTCGGTGACTCGGTGAGCGGTCTTCGGGGCCACGAGTCCCCGTCCTCGCCGGAACCACACCGCTTCCGGACCGGAAAGAAGAATCCGGTACGCGTGTGGCGCGACGTGCGGAACGGGGCGGAGCAATACCCGTGCGGTCAGCGGGAATCGCGGTCGGCGGCCCTGCTCAGGGCCGGTGCTTGAAGGCGTCCTTCGCCTTCTCGCCGGCCTGCTTCAGGCTTCCGCTGGACCTGTCGGCGCGGCCCTCCTGCTCAAGGCGCCGGTCCCCGGTGCTCCGGCCGACGCTTTCCGCGATCCGGCCGCGGAATGTCTGCACACTGTTCCTGATCTTCCGGCCCACACTCATGACGTTTTCTCCTCCCCTTCTCTTCCGGTTCTCTTCCGGACCCTTCTGCCTCGGGCCCTGCTGGGCTCCTCGGATTCTTCAGGCCCTCTCCTCCGGCACGCCGTAGCGAGTTCCCCCGGTCCGCGTCCCCATGCCGCGCGGCGAAGTGAAGAGCGTGCACGCCGTGCGGAGAGGGGTTAGCTTCGGAGCATGTCCAGCCATGAAGCGCGGTTCGAGATCGTGATCACCCCGCAGGGCGCGGCGGAGGAAGAGGAGACGGCACGCTCCCCCGAGCGGGCCGCCGTCCGCCGTGCCGCCGTCGAGCCGACCGGCGAGACGGGCGCGAGCGGCTACCCCCGGTACGCGGGCGAGGGCGTCGAGGCGGACATCGATCCGGTGACCGCCACCGTCGAGGCGCTCACCGTCGACGGGGACGAGCTGCCCTACGGATGGACGGCCTCCGTGGCGCGCGGCGGCGAGGAGCCCGACGGCCCCCGCTGACTGCTTTTCCTGACGCGTGGCGTCCCCGTCAAGGGTGATCTTCGCCACTGCCGTATGTGCGGGCGCGTCCGACGCCCGCCACCCCCGGCCCTCCCGATGCCGCACCCGGCCCCGCCTGCGGCCCGCTCGGCGGCCCGGCAGGGGACCCCGGCGAGGGGCACCCTCCCGGACCCCGTGGGGGAGCGGCCGTGATACGGAGAGTGTCAGGAAACAACAGCCGATGGGCAGAGGAGCCGTACATGCAGCGACGTACCGACCTGGTCGAGGACCTGATGGACCGGTTCCCGCATGTGCCGCGGGAAGCGGTCCTCAAGGAGGACCTGCTGCGGGGCGGCATAGCCTTCGACGACTCGGCGCTCAGCGACGGTGACGACGGCGATGTGAAGCCCAAGTCCTACTTCATCTTCTCCTTCGACCACCGCACCCTGCCCGAACTGGGCACGGCGGCCCTGCGCCGCCCGCCGGAGGAGATCGTGCTGACGGGCGGCCCCTACGGGCTGCGCCGCACGGTGGTCTCGGTGCGGGTCAACCCGGACAGCCCCTACCGGGTGCAGGCCGACGAGGACGGCGCGCTGCGGCTGCACCTCGACGGCCGCCCCATCGCCGACGTCGGACTGCCGCCGATGCCGGACTACTACCGGGAGACGCTGAAGAACGGCAAGTCGGTGATGGAGGTGGCGCCCACCATCCAGTGGGGTTACCTGATCTATCTGACGGTCTTCCGGGTGTGCCAGTACTTCGGCGCCAAGGAGGAGTGCCAGTACTGCGACATCAACCACAACTGGCGCCAGCACAAGGCCGCGGGCCGCCCCTACACGGGTGTGAAGCCGGTCGAGGAGGTGCTGGAGGCGCTGGAGATCATCGACCGGTACGACACCACAGGCGCCTCCCGCGCCTACACCCTCACCGGCGGCTCCGTCACCTCCAAGGTGGACGGTCTTGCCGAGGCGGACTTCTACGGCCGCTACGCGCAGGCCATCGAGGAGCGCTTCCCCGGCCGGTGGATCGGCAAGGTCGTGGCACAGGCGCTGCCCAAGGAGGACGTGCAGCGCTTCCACGACTACGGCATCCGCATCTACCACCCCAACTACGAGGTGTGGGACCGGAACCTCTTCGAGCTGTACTGCCCCGGCAAGGAGCGCTACGTCGGCCGCGACGAGTGGCACCGGCGCATCCTCGACTCGGCCGAGGTCTTCGGCCCCTCCAACGTCATCCCGAACTTCGTCGCGGGCGTGGAGATGGCGGCGCCCTCCGGCTTCCGCACCGTGGACGAGGCGATCGACTCCACCGCCGAGGGCCTCCGGTACTTCATGTCCCGGGGCATCACCCCGCGCTTCACCACCTGGTGCCCCGAGCCCACCACCCCGCTCGGCAAGATGAACCCGCAGGGCGCGCCGCTCGAATACCACGTGCGGCTGCTGGACGTGTACCGGGCGACGATGGAGGAAAACGGCCTCAGCTCCCCTCCCGGCTACGGCCCGCCCGGACCGGGGCACGCGGTCTTCTCCGTCAGCTCCTTCATGGACAGCCTCCCCGCGCAGGACGGGGCGGCTGCGGTGGACGCCGGGAGCGAACGGCCCGCCGAGGTCTGAGGGGGCTTCGCGCCGGGGTGTGTGGGGCGCGACGGGAGTGAGAAGGGTGGTACGTGGCACGGAACAGGGGCGAGAAGTGGCCGTCCGGGGCGAGCACGTACGCAGGAACGGGCGAGTGGCTCCCCACAGGGCACCCTTCAGGGGATAGTAGGCGTTGTCGCGAGGAGGATGTGAAGATCGGGCCGACGGTTCTGTTCCGGTCGGCACGCGGAATACGAGGAGTACGCGGGATACGGGGCCCCACGGGAGACGGGCCCGTCCTGGAGGACGCAGGAGACGGTGCGCGGGCACCGTCGAAGGGAACCGCATGGAACCGGATCCGGACCCCGGCCAGGAACCGGAGCTCGACCCCGAGCTGTGGGAGCTGGCCGAGGTGCGCGCCAAACTCACCGGTGAGGACCCGCGACGCGCCTACGACGTCCTCACCGGCGCGGGCCGCGGGCTGCCACCGCGCGACGGCAGGGCGTACGACGGGCAGCCGTCCAACGGTCAGGCTGGCGGAGAGCGGGAAGAGGATCGGAAACGGGAGCCAGGGCCCGGCTCCGACGACCCCTGCCCCGAGGCCGATGACGCCGGAGGCGGTCCCCGTCCGCGCGCCCTGAGAGCCGTGCCGACGGACCCGGACTCGCCCCGTTCCCCCGGCCCCGCGACCCGCGCCCCAGGGCCCGCCACCGGCGCCTGACCACGGCGGACGCCCCGGAATCCGGCCACCGGCCGCCCCGTGCCGACGGGGCGGCCGGTGGCCTCACCCGTTCCCGCCCTGGTCGCGGGGCCGCAGGAGCAGGCGCCGCGCCGTGTTCCGCTCGACCGCTTCCCGCCCGTACACCAGCGGGAACGCGCCGTCCGACGCCCACGGCCCGAACAGGTCCGCGTGGTGCGGGCTGTCCGGAACGCCCGACTGGCCCGGCGCGTTCATGGCCACCGACGCGTCCCAGTCGCCCACGTCCACGACCAGCCGGAAGGTGGCCCCCGCCGTCTGGCGGAAGTCGGCACCGTACGTGGCGGCGCCGACGGTGTCACCGCTGCCGCCCCGCTCGGCGGGCCCCACGACGGCCCACTCCGGCAGTTCCTCGCCCCGCTCCTTAGCCGCCTCCCGCAGCAGCCCCGTGAGCGGGTGCCGCAGCAGGGCCCGGTGCAGGTCTCCCCAGCGCCAGGCGTCCCTGTCCTGGCCCAGCAGTTCCTCCAGCTCGGTCACCGCGCCGGCGAGCGAGCTGAGGAGCAGGGCGCGGAGCGTCTCCCCGGGGCGCGGGCCGAGCCGTTCGCCCGGGTCGAGCAGCAGGTCCAGGTCCACCCGCGCGTCGGCCGACGCGTCCTCGGCGGGCAGCACGCGGGCCAGCGCCCGTTCGGCTGCCGTCTCCACACCCGCCGCCTCGTCCCGTTCCCCGCCGTCCCCGGCCGCCGGCGCCTGCCGCAGCGCGGTACGCAGCAGGGACGGGCGCAGATGCCGCCTGTGCCACACCTCGTACAGGGCGGCGGCTGCCGACCCGGGTGCGAGCACCGCGTCCCATCCCCGCAGCAGCTCCAGCGCCCACCGCACCCGCTCGTCCGTGCTGTCCAGCCCGTCGAGCAGCGGCAGCACGGCCCGCGCGGGCACGCTGAGCTGGTCCGTCTGGAGCGCCACGCAGTCCTGAACGCTCCAGTCGGCGCGCTCCGCCAGTCGTTCGCAGATGCGCTGGTGGCGGTAGGGCGCGTACCAGTCGTAGGTGACGGTGCGTTCGTCGTTCGGGTAGCCGGGCGGCAGGTTGAGCTGGTTCGCCGTGGCGAACCAGCCAGCCTCCGGGTCGCGTACGGAGGGCAGCGCTTCCGGGTCGTGGAAGCCCGCCCACTCGTAGCGGCCGTCACCGGGGACGGGCAGCGTCCCGTCCCAGTTGGGGCGCACCGGAACCCGTCCGGCCGGGCGCCACCCGATGGTGCCGTCGGGCGCCGCGTAGACCTGGTTCTCGCCCGGCGCGCCCCACCTGCGCATCGCGGCGGTGAAGGCGTCGGGGTCCTCGGCGCCCATGTAGTCCATGCTGCCCAGATACGGGGCCATGCCGGGCTCCAGCCAGGCGGCCCGTACCGCGAACGCCGCGTTCCGCTCCGGGGTCTCGCGCACGACGGGCCCGTGCCGGGTGAACCACAGCTCGGCCTCGACGGGTTCGCCGTCCTTCACCGGGATGCTCTCGGCCACCCTGACCATGGGCTCCCAGCGCCCTTCGTACCAGTAGGCGCGGGGGTCGTCCGGGTGCGTGCGGTAGACGTACAGATCCTCCTGGTCGATGGGGAAGATCGTCAGGCCGAACGCGATGTGCCCGTTGTGCCCGATGGAGACGCCGGGCAGGGCGGGTTCGCCGCCGCCGATGACGTCGAGGCCCGGCGCCGACAGGTGCGCGAGGTAGCGCAGCGAGGGCAGCGTCACGGCCCGGTGCGGGTCGTTGGCCAGCAGCGGGCGGCCCGTCGCGGTACGGGAGGGGCCCAGCACCCAGTTGTTGCTGCCGTCGATGCCCTGCCGTGGCGCGGCGGGCGGCGCACCGGGGGGCGCGGCCCACGGGGGAGTGGTCGCCATCCGGTACACGCGCAGCACGTCGTCGGGGATGACGGACAGATCGAGCCCCTCCGGCACCCGCAGCGCGTGCGGCGCGGGCTCGCGCTTCTTGCGCAGCTCCTCGGCCGCAGGGCCGTGGTCGCGCAGGGTCAGCGCCCTGGAGACCTCGTCCTGGAGGTTGTAGTAGAGCCCGTGGCTGCGGACACGGGCCACGTCGGACGGCTCCCAGTGCGCGGGCTCGTAGCCGAGGAGCGTGAACTCGGGCGGCAGCAGGGCCGGTTCCCTGCGGCACAGCTCGACGAAGGCGTTGATGCCGTTCACGAACGCGCCGGTGACCCGCTCGGTGTGCTCCCCGTAGGCGCGCCACTCCTCCGCCATGCCGCCCCGGTAGAGGAACAGCCGTGCCGCGCGGTCGTGTTCGGCGTACTCGGCGCCGAACACCTCGGCCAGCAGCCCGAGTCCGCGCCTGCGCCACAGGTCGATCTGGAAGAGGCGGTCGCGGGCCGCGTTGAAGCCCTGGGCGAGGAAGAGGTCGTTCCGCGAGGAGGCGTACAGGTGCGGGACGCCCCACCGGTCGACCAGGATCTCCACGGGGTGGTCCAGCCCCGGCACCTCGAAGACCGTCACGTCGCCGTCGTTCATGTCGTGCGTCGCGCTCATGTCGTGCGTCGTGCTCACGCTTTCTTCTCCTCCTCGCGGACGCGCTCGTCGCCCGTACGGGTGGTGTGCGCCGGGCGGCGCGTGAGGGTCAGTGCCAGGACGACGGCGAGGTTGGCGGCGAGGGCGATGATGCCTCCGTTGACGCCGTGCCACGGGTCGTTGTCCGAGGCCCACAGCGCCGTCATCACCGCCAGGCCTACGGCCATCCCCGACACGGCGGCGCGCGCGGTCATCCGGGGCCAGAACAGGGCGAGGAGGACGGTGGGCACCAGTTGGGCGAGCCCCTCGTAGGAGAGGACGGACAACTGCACCAGCGTGTTGGGGTAGAAGAGGCTGCCCGCGAGGGCGATCAGCCCGGCGAGGAAGCACACGAGCTGCGAGAGGCGCTTGGTGCGCACGTCGTCGGCGGGGCCGCTGCCCTTGCGCCGGGAGCGCGGGTCGGCGCCGTTGCCGCCGCCGAGCAGGGTGCGGCCCCACAGGGTGCCGATGGCGAGCATGAACACGCTCATGGGCACGATGGCCGAGAGCGCGCCCGCCACACCGATCACGGCGACGAGCGGCGCGGGCAGCGAGTCGGTGACGAGACGGAACAGCGCCAGGTCGGGGTTGTCCAGGTGGGGGAGCGCGAACAGCGCCGTGGCGCCGACCATCATCGGGATGAACAGCAGCAGTTGGTACCAGGGCAGCAGCAGCGCGTTGCGGCGCAGCGCGTTCGGTGACCGCGCGCTGAGATAACCGGCGACGGTGGTCGGGAAGATCGTGATCGTCACCGCGTTGAGCAGCAGCGTGCTGACGAACCAGGTGCCGTTCAGCCCGCCCGACTCGTGCCCGGGGAAGGTCAGCCACTCGGGCTTCTCGGCCACCATCCGGTGCATGAGGTCGCCGAACCCGTCGAGATAGTGCAGCGGCACGTACACCGCGAGGAACACCACGGCGGCGATCACCAGCACGTCCTTGAACGCGCTGACCCACGCGGAGCCGCGCAGCCCCGAGACCAGGATGAACACCTCGGCGACGACGAAGGAGACGACGGCGGCGACGCGCAGATCGACGCTCCCGTACGTCATCGCGTTCACCACCACGCCCATGCCCTGGATCTGCACCTGGATGTACGGGACGAGGAAGACCGTGGCCACGACCACGACGAGGATGCCCACGGGGCGGGAGCGGAAGCGGTGTTCGGCCATGTCGGCGATGGAGATGAGGCGGTGCCGGGAGGCGTACGTCCACAGCGCGGGGCCCACGACATAGGCGACGGCGAAGCCGACCGTCAGATACGCGACGAGGTAGAGGATCGGCACCCCGTAGGAGTACGACCAGCCCGCGGTACCGAGGAAGGAGAAGCTGGTGTAGGTCTCACCGGCCATCAGCAGCCAGATGAACATCACGCCCAGCCCGCGGCTGGAGACCGACCACTCGGCGAGCCCCTTGTCACGGCCCCTGGCGCTCAGCACGCCGATGAGGATGGTGGCGACCATGGCGAGGCCGAAGATGGTCGTGGCGACCGCGGCGGATCCGCTCATCGGACGCCTCCCTTCCCGGTCTCGCTCCCGGGCAGGGTCCCGGTCCCGGTCTCCGCGTCGTCGGCGGGGATCGGCTCGATCGCGTTCGTGCGGTACGCGGGGTCGAGACGCGCGGTGAGCCAGATGACGAAGGGGCTGATCACCGTCGCGGCGATCACCCAGAAGAGGAGGAAGGGGATGCCCAGCACCCGCGGTTCGACGCGGTTGGCCACCAGCGGCGCCGCGCAGTACAGCGCGGCGGGCACGAGCAGCAGCCACAGCGCGTGCCGGCGCGGGCGTACGGCGGGCAGTTCGTCGAACGGGAGCGGCCCTGGCTCCTGGGGGCCGTCCAGCCCTCCGTCCTCGGTGGTGGGGGACATGTCACTCCTTCTTGGGGCTGGGCTGGGCTGGGCCGGGACGCGTCAGACCGACGGCTCGTAGCGGCCGTCGACCGCCGTCCAGCCGCCGTCGACCGTCAGCACGCTTCCGGTGACGAAGGTGGCGGCATCGGAGACGAGATACGCGACGGCGCCCGCGATCTCCTGGGGGTGGGCCCAGCGCTGGAGCGCCGACGCCCGCGCGTAGGCGTCGTACCAGGCGGGGTCGGCGGCGATCTGATCGGTGAGCGGGGTCCGCACGACACCGGGCGCCACGGCGTTGAACCGCACGCCCCGCGGCCCCCACTCGGCGGCCGCCGTCCGCAGAAACTGCACCAGACCCGCCTTCGACGCCGCGTACACGCTCTGGCCCGGCTCCACCTGGAAGGCGCGCATCGAGGCGAGCCCGACGACGCTGCCGCCGCCACGTGCGGCCATGCCCGGCGCGACGGACTGGATCAGCGAGAGGTACGCGCGCAGGTTGAGCGCGATCACGCGGTCGAACTCGTCAAGGGTGTAGTCGGCGATCCGCTTGCGCACGTTGACGCCGACGGTCACGACGAGACCGTCCAGCGGCCCCCACCGGCCGGCAGCGGTGCGGACGGCGTCGCCGTCGAGGACGTCCAGCGGGTACGGGGTCACACGGCCGGGTGCGGGGGAGTCGGCCGCGGCGATCCTGGCCGTCTCCGCCGCACCCTCCGGGTCCCGGTCGGCCACGATCACCTCGGCACCCTGCGCGGCCAGCGCGCGCACGGACTCACGCCCGATCCCGCTGGCCCCACCGACGACGGCTACGCGCCGCCCGTCGAGCCGGAACAGCTCCGCGTACGGGACGGGGGCGGCGGTGGCGGCGCGGGGTGCGTCGTCCGTGCGGGCCGCGTCCCCTGTGTTGGCGGGGTCGCCCGCGCGGGGCGCGTCCCCCGGGCGGGCCGGGCCCGTCTTGCCCGTACCGGCCGCCGTGCCAGGTGCCTCGGGGGTGCCGCCCGTCTCCGTTGTCACCGTCTCCACCTCTCCGTCGTACCGTCCGTCTCCGTCGTACCGTTCGTCGTCGGGCGTGCCCGTCTCATGGGCGGATCACCGCCATCCGGGTCACCGTCAGTTCCTCGATCGCGAACCGTGGTCCCTCGCGGCCGATGCCGGAGTCCTTGACGCCGCCGTACGGGGCGATGTCGCAGCGGTAGCCGGGGACCTCGTTGATCACGACGCCGCCGACGTCCAGGGCGTCGATCGCGCGGAAGGCCGCGCCCAGGTCGCGGGTGAAGACCGCGGCGTGCAGCCCGTAACGGCTCGCGTTGACCAGCGCGTACGCCGCGTCCAGGTCCGGCACCGTGCGCAGGGCGACCACCGGGCCGAAGACCTCCTCGTCCCAGACGTGCAGCCCGCCGGGCACGTCCGGCACGTCGGCGAGCAGCGTCGGCTCGACGCACCGGCCGACGCTTCCCGCGCCCTCGCCGCCTTCGGGGGCGCGCCCGCCGCCGTGCACGACCCTGGCCCCCGCCTCGCGGGCCGCGTCGACCCACGCGAGCACGCGCTCCGTTGCCGCGCCGTCGATCAGCGCGGCGACCCGCGTCCCCTCCTCGCGGGGGTCGCCGACGGTGACCCCGGGCAGCCGTGCGGCGATCCGCCGCTCCAGCTCGGCCGCGATCTCCGCGACGGCGATCACCCGCTGTACGGAGATGCACGCCTGGCCCGAGGCGTAGAAGCCGCCGCGCACGACGGCGTCGGCCGCCGCGTCGAGATCCGCGTCGGCGGCCACCACCAGGGCCGCGTTGGAGCCGAGTTCGAGCACCACCTTGCGCGGCGCCGCGTCCCGCGCGATGCGGTGGCCGACGGCGGCCGAGCCCGTGAAGGAGACCGCCGCCACATCGGGGTGCGTGGTCAGCGTGCGCCCCACCTCCGCGTCGCCGGTGACGAGCTGCACCGCGCCCTCCGGCGCACCGGCCGCGGCGAGCCGCTCGCGCACCAGGTGCACCAGCCACAGCGTGGCCAGCGGAGTGGCGGGCGCGGGCTTCACGATGACGGGGCAGCCCGCGGCCAGCGCCGGGGCGATCTTGTGGGAGGCCAGCATCATCGGATAGTTGAACCCGGCGATGCCCACGACGACGCCGATGGGGCGCCGGGTCCAGAAGCCGGTCATGCCGTCGCCCGACGGCAGCAGGTCGAGCGGCACCGTCTCGCCGTGCGTGCGGGAGACCTCGTCGGCCGTGGCCTCCCAGGTGGCGATCGCCCGCAGCACCTCCGTACGGCAGTCGGCGCGGGGCTTGCCCGTCTCCAGGACGAGCAGGTCCTCCATCTCGGCCGCGTGTTCCTCCAGCGCCGCCGCGACCCCGCACAGCACCCGCCGCCGCACCCGCGAGGAGAGTGCGGCCACGCGCGGGCGCAGCGCCGAGGCGGCCTCCACCGCGCGTCGCGCGAGCCGTGCGTCGCCGACGGGCGCCTGGCACACGGGGCTGCCGTCGTAGGGGAAGCGGACGGTCTCCGCGCGCTCCGTGCGCACCCACTCGCCGTCGACGGGCAGGCCGTCGGGGTACCGCGCCACGTGCCCGTGCCCGTGCTCTTGCGCGCCGCTCATCGCGCATCCCTCCCCGGAGCGGTGCCGGCACCGGAACCGGCACCGGCACCGGTACCGGCGCCCGTGAGGAAGTGGTGCGCGGCGGCAGCGTAGACACGGGTGTACTCGCCGATCTCGCGCACCTCCACGTACTCGTCCTTCTGGTGCGCGATCCACTTGCCGCCGGGACCGTAGACGACGGTGGGCAGGCCCGCGTCGCGGGTGAGGATGGTGCCGTCCGTCGTTCCGGGGACGGCGCCGAAGGCCGGTGCCTCGCCGTGCACGAGCCGGTGCGCCGCCACCAGCCCGGCGACGACGGGGTGGTCCTCGGGCGTCTCGATCGCGGGCCGGTCGTCGACGACGGTCAGCTCGACGGTGACGCCCGCCTCCCGCGCGGCCTCCTCCGCCGCCTGCCGGACGCGGCCGATCAGCTCGGCGTGGTCCGTGCCGGGGATCGTGCGCACGTCGACGCCCACCAGGCCGTGGCCCGGGATGACGTTGAGCTGGGAGGGATCGCCCGCGCGCAGCACGGTCGGGGTCACGGTGACCCTGCCCGCGTGCCGGTGGGTGCCGTAGCGCTCCTCGGCCCACTCCTGGACCCCGGCCAGCGCCGCGACGATCCGCGCCCCGGCCACGATCGGGCTGCGCGCCTCCTGGGGCATGGCTCCGTGCGCCATCGCGCCCGTCAGGCCGAGGCGCAGCCGGATGCCGCCCCGCGCCGAGGTGCACACCTCGTACCCCTCGGGCTCGCAGACGATGACACCGTCCACCTCGGCCGCGAGGGGCGAGGCCGCGAACGCCTTGGCGCCCAGCATCATGCCCTCCTCGTCGCACAGCACCCCGAGCACGATCCGGCCGGGGAAGGGGCCCGCCTCCTGGAGCGCGCGCACGCCGTAGATCATCGCCGCCACGCCCGACTTCATGTCGGCGGCGCCACGGCCCCACAGCTTTCCGTCGCGGATCTCGGCCCCGTACGGATCGACGGACCAGTCGGCCGCGTCCCCCTCGGTGACGACGTCGATGTGCCCCTCGAACATGAGGGTCGGCCCGTCCCCTCCGCCGCCCTCGACGACGGCGACGACGTTCGGGCGCCCGGGGGCCACCTCCACCACCTCGTGCTCCCAGCCGAACCTGCGGAAGAGCCGGGTGACGACCTCGGCGGCCGGACGCTCGACGTCCGTGGCCCCCTCGGCGTTGACCGTGCGCAGCCGCACCAGCTCCCGGGTGAGGGCGACGGCGGCCTCCTCGTCGGCCGCGGAGACGTGCGGCGGTGCGGTGACGTGCGAGGGCGCGTCCGGGCCGGTGGGACTGGTGGGACCGGTCGGGCTGGAATGCATAGAACCCTCCAATAGTCCTGGTCAGAAGGCCAGTTCACTGGTCAGACCAGATGATCTCCCGTACTCTGCTAGCGCGCTCAGGCGCGGGTCAAGAGGGCGGCGGGGGCGATTCACGCAGGCCGGGACCGAGACGGAACAGTGAGGGACGACGATGTCCGCCGACGGAGCGACATTCCAGCCCGTGGAGCCCGTACGCGCCTATCAGCGCGTGGCCGAGCAGATCGAGGAGCGCATCCTCAGCGGCGAGCTGCCCGCCGGGGCACGGCTGCCCGCCGAGCGTGAACTCGTGAACCAGTTCGCCGTGGGCCGCTCCACGGTCCGCGAGGCGCTGCGCGTCCTCCAGTCCGCCGGGCTGGTGCGCTCGCGCCCCGGCGACCCCCTGGGCGCCGAGGTGCTGGGCGTCTCGCCCGACAACCTGAGCAGGGCGCTGGGACGGCTCACCCGGTCCCATGTGTCCACGCTGGGCGAACTGGTGCAGTTCCGGATGGTCCTGGACGCCGAGAGCAACCGGCTGGCCGCGCGGCTGCACGGCGAGGACGACCTCGCGCGGATGGCCGAGCAGATAGCCAGGATGGAGACCCTGAAGGGTGCCGGGCTGCGCGCGTTCAGCGAGGCCGACGCGCTCTTCCACCAGGCCGTCGCGCGGGCGAGCCGCAACTCCCTGCTGGGGCTGTGCGCGCGGGCCGTGCACGACGCGGTCGTGGAGGTCATCGAGGGGAAGATCGCCACCGCCGTCGACGCCACCGCGTGGATGGAGCGCTCCATCGCGCACCACCGCCAGGTCCTGGACGCGATCCGCGCGGGCGACGGCGAACGGGCCGCGCGGCTCGGCCGCCAGGCGCTGTACGACTACTACGCGGACCACGTCGAGGAGGAGACCCGCGAGCTGCTCACGGCGGCGCTGGAGGACCGCTGAGCGACGGTACCGCGACGGGACCGCGTCCGCGCCGGGCGTGCGAGGCGCATGTCGCCCGCGTGCGCCGGGGGTACGGAAAAGAGCGGAGCCCCGTATCAGCCGTTTCGGGGGACATGTGACGACAAGCGGCTCACCTCTTGCGTGCCCCGTGAACCCGCACGAAGCTCCCGTTCATGGCCGAACCGCACTGCTCGAAGTGCTGCCCGGTGAAACCGCCCAAGCCGGATGCGCCGGAGCCGATCCCCAGCCAGGCGGCGGCGTGGCTGCTGCTCATCGTCGTCCTCGTACTCGGCGGCTACGCGGGGCTGATGTATGTGGCGAGCCAGGTCTTCGCCTGACTCTGTGGGCCCGGTGCGCGGTGGCTCAGGCCGCCGCGCTGTCGAGGGTGCCGTCGTTCGCCTTCCACCGCACGGCCTCCTCGGCCTCCTGGAGCACCCGCTCCGCGACGGCCCGCACGTCTGCCGGAACGTCGCCCAGCTCGTCCACGAGTTCCTCGTAGATCGGGGGGTGCTCGGTCTGCGCTGTGGTGGTGCTCATGTCTCGCGTCCTTCGTGTTCCTGGCCTGCTTACAGGCCACGAGCCGTGGCCGGCGGCACAGACTACACACAGCTCCGAGGGGCCCGCACCGGAGGGGGCGGGGCCCGATCGCCCAGGTCAGGAGGGTAGCGGACGCCCCCTAGGGGAGCATCCAGGCGAGGATGTGGGACTGGAGGAGGACGAGGAAACACATCACCAGGAGGAGCAACAGGCTCCAGGGCGCGGCCTTTCGGAACAGCACCGCCTCGCGCCCGACGAGGCCGACGGCGGTGGCGGCGATGGTGAGGTTCTGCGGGCTGATCATCTTGCCCACGACACCGCCCGAGGTGTTCGCCGCGACCAGCAGCGTGGGATCGAGGCCCGCCTTGGCAGCCGCGGTCTGCTGGAGGGTCGCGAAGAGCGCGTTGGCCGAGGTGTCCGAGCCCGTCACGGCGGTGCCGAGCCAGCCGAGGATGGGCGAGAGGAAGGCGAAGGCCGCGCCCGTACCGGCGATCCAGGTGCCGATCGTGATCGTCTGCCCTGAAAGATTCATCACATAGGCGAGGGCCAGCACGGAGGCCACCGTCAGCAGCGCCCAGCGCAGGGTGACCACGGTGCTGACGAGTTCGCGGGCCGCGCGGGCGGGGCCGATGCGGTAGACGGCGGCGACGAGGATGCCGCACAGCAGCAGGAGCGAACCGGGCGAGGACAGCCAGGGGAAGACGTAGGTGGTCGTCGACGAGGGGTCGCCCGCCGCGGTGAGGACCTTGCCGTCCAGTCCGGGCCACCGCACCTGGAGGTCGCTGTCGGCGAGGAACTCCTTGACGGTGTCCCACAGCTTCGCCACCGAGAAGACCGCGATCACGATGAGGTACGGCAGGAACGCCATCAGGACCCGCGCGTTGCCGAGGGGCGTGGTGGCGCGCTCCGTGTCCGTGCCGGGCGTGTCTCCCGTGCCGGGCGCGTCGCTCCCGGCCCCGGCTTCCGGTCCGGCGGCCGGCCCGGCGGCCCCGGCGCCGTCGCGCGTCACGACGCCGTCCCGCTCGTCGGCCTCGGCGCGTTCCGCCTCGGTGGCGCGGCGCAGGTCGGCCCGTACGCGCTCGCTGTCGCCCGGACGCCAGACGCGCAGGAACAGCACCACGGCGGCGAGGGCCACCAACGAGGCGATGATGTCCGTGAGTTCGACGGAGATGTAGTTGGCGCTGACGAACTGGGCGACGGCGAACGCGACCCCGCACACCAGCGCGACGGGCCACGTCTGGCGGATGCCGCGCACCCCGTCGACGAGGGCCACCAGCAGCACCGGCACGAACAGCGCGAGCAGCGGTGTCTGGCGGCCCACGTAGGCGCCGATGTCCTCGAACGGGATCTTGGTGAGGCTGCCCGCCGTGATGATCGGTGTGGCGATGGCGCCGAACGCGACGGGAGCCGTGTTGGCGACGAGCACGGTCACGGCGGCCCGTACCGGCGAGAAGCCGACGGCCATGAGCATCACGCCGGTGATGGCCACGGGCGCGCCGAACCCCGCCAGCGCCTCCAGCAGTGCGCCGAAGCAGAAGGCGATGATGAGGGCCTGCACCCGGGGGTCGTCGCTGACGAGGTTGAAGGCGCGCCGCAGATCCTCGAACCGGCCGCTCACGACGGTGAGTTGGTACACCCACAGCGCGGCGAGCACGATCCACATGATCGGGAACAGCCCGAAGGCCGCACCCTCGGTGCCCGACAGCACGGCGAGCCCCAGCGGCATCCCGTACACGCCCACCGCCACGGCGATGGCCACGGCCAGGGAGGCCAGCCCTGCCCAGTGGGCCTTGAGCCGCAGCCCGCCCAGCAGCACGAACAGGGTCAGCAGCGGCAGTGCGGCGACGAGCGACGACAGCCCCAGGCTGTCCATGACGGGGGAGAGATCCGGCTGATACATGCGACCCTCGCTCAAGGCTTGCGGTCGGACCACGGACTGATCACTGCGCGCAAGCTAAGAAGGGCGCGGGACGCTTGTCCAGGGTTGCGACGAGAAAGAGCTGAGGCGGATGTGCACTTGCGAGGGTGCGCGGACGCCTGACGGCTTCCCCGTGCGTGCCTCTCAGCCCTCCCCGGTTCCGCTTCCGGTCCCTGCCCCGGTTCCGCTTCCGGCGTCGGCGGCCCACGCGACATGGCCGTCGGGGCGCACGAGTGCCGCGCCGACGCCGCGCCACTCGGGGCGCTGGTCCGCCGGGACCGCCCGGCACGTGGTGAGGGGCCCGGAGAGGCCCAGGTGCGCGGCGGCCTTCTGCGCCGCGTCCTGGTGACGGTGACGCCGCGCGAGGTCGGACCCGTCGTCGCCCCGCTCCGTGAGGAGGAGCAGCACCGGGCGCCCCGCCGTCTCCCTCAGCAGCCCGAACAGGCCGTCGTGGTGCGGCGGTTCCGCGAGGCGGAGGTCGGGGGCGCGGCTGCCGGTGAGCGGGTGGGCGCCGTCCGGGGCCGGGTAGCGCACGGAGAGCCCGGCGAGGCGTTCGGCCAGCTCCCTGGAGAAGCCGGGCACGGTGGCGATGAGCCGGCTGAGCACCGCGCGCAGCGCCTGCCCCTCGGGTGAGAACGCGGTCATCAGCGCCGTCTGCGCCCTGGTGTGCTCCAGCAACTCGGCGCCGACGGGGTGCCGTTCGCCGTGGTACGTGTCGAGCAGCGCCTCGGGCGCCCCGCCCCGCTGCACGGCGGCCAGCTTCCAGCCCAGGTTGGCCGCGTCCTGGACGCCGACGTTGAGTCCTACGCCCCCGGTCGGGAAGTGCATGTGGGCCGCGTCGCCCGCGAGCAGCACCCGGCCGTCGCGGTAACGCTCGGCCTGGCGGGTGGCGTTGCCGAAGCGGGAGAGCCACAGAGGGTCCCGCATCCCGAAGTCGGTGCCCGCGATCCGCCGTACCTTGTCGCGCAGTTCACCGAGCGTCAGCTCGCCGGGCCAGTCGG
This sequence comes from Streptomyces sp. NPDC054796, assembly GCF_053611545.1. NCBI lineage: Bacteria > Bacillati > Actinomycetota > Actinomycetes > Kitasatosporales > Streptomycetaceae > Streptomyces > Streptomyces sp. NPDC054796. The sequence goes on from NZ_JBSHAO010000010.1 coordinate 195,145, forward strand.
GGCGCATGTCGTCGGGCCCGCCGCCGACGAGGCGGTGCACGCCGCCGGGCAGCGGCACGGCCATCATCCCGCCCTCCGGCGTCGCGAGGCTCATGGCTCCGGCGCGCGGCGGCTCGTCGAGCACCACGTCGCCGAGCCAGCCCCAGGTGGTGGTGTCGGTGCCGGGGAAGCCGATGCCCGCTTCCCCGCGCACGGTGCTGCCCGCCCCGTCGCAGCCCACGAGCCACCCGGCCGCCCAGGTACGGGCACCCTGCGGTCCCTCGGCCGTGACCGTGACGGAGTCCGCGTGCCGCGTCAGCCCCGTGAAGCGGTGGCCGCGCAGCACACGCACGCCCTTGGCCAGCGCGTGCTCCTCCAGCAGTTCCTCGGTGACGGTCTGCGGCAGCGCGAGCGTGAAGGGGTACGGCGTGTCCAGCGCGCGGAAGTCCATCCGGTCGTCGAGCCCGCCGAAGTGGCCGTTCGGGATGCGCCGTCCCCGGGACAGGAAGGCGTCCGCGAGGCCCCGCTGGGCCAGCAGCTCCAGGGTGCGCGGGTGGAGGGTGAGCGCCTTCGAGTGCGGGGAGCGCCGCTCGCGGCTCTCCAGGACGGTGACCTCGGCGCCCCCGAGCCGCAGTTCGGCGGCCAGCCACAGCCCGACGGGTCCGGCCCCCGCGATGACGACGTCCTGCTCCATGATCCGTTCCTCCTCGGTGTCACTTCTCACGTCTTGGTCAGTGACCAAGAGTCTTCCGTCAGTAGACTAGGTCAGTGACCAAAAAGCAAGCGGAGGAGCCGGCCCGCACACGGCTCGACGTCGACACGGTGGTCAGGACCGCGCTCGCGCTCCTGGAGGAGAAGGGCGCCGAGGCGGTCTCCCTGCGCGGCATCGCGCAGCGCCTGGGTGTACGGATGAACACGGTGCTGTGGCACGCCAAGACCAAGACGCGGCTGCTGGAGCTGATGGCGGACGCGATCGTGGCGGGCGTCCGTCTCGACGGGCTGCCCGACGCCTGGGACGCGCGCGTCCGCGAACTCGTCCGCCGCTACCGCCGCGCCCTGCTGGCCCACCGGGACGGCGCCAGGATCGTGGCCGGTACGTACGCGGCCGAGCCCGCCACCTTCCGCGCCGCCGAGGCCCTGGTCCAGGCGCTGCTCGACGGCGGCCTCGGGGAGCGCGAGGCCGCCTGGACCTGCTGGACGCTGATCTACTTCGCGCTGGGCCTCACGCAGGAGGAACAGTCCTTCCCCGCCGAGTCGGGGCACCGCTTCGCGCGGCGACTGGCTGACGGGGACGACGGGACCGACGGAGCCGAGGGGGCCGACGGGGAGTACCCCGCGCTGTCCCGCGTCATGGCGCACTTCGGCGGCGGGTCCTTCGACGAGCGCTTCGAGTACGGCGTCTCCCGCATCCTCCAGAGCCCCGCGTGACCCACGGAACCTGCGGGACCCCTCCGCTCACGCGGCGCATGCCGGCGGCATCCGGCTGCACGCGCGCCGCTGTCGCCCCGGGCGACTTTTGCCGCGCAGCTCCCGGGCCGACGTCCTCTCGCCGGGCTACGGTGGCAGGGTGACCGACCATCATTCCTCCCTGCCACGCGCGGAGTTCGGCTTCCCCGGACCGCTGCGCGACAAGCTCGTGAACGCGATCCTGGTCGGCGCGAAGACCGCGACGACGAGCCTGCTGGCCGACTACGAAAGCGACGGCGAACCGCTGCCCGTCGTCGGCAACCGGTATGTCGTCATCGACTCCGACGAACGCCCCGTCGCCGTCATCAGGCTGACGGACGTACAGATCGTGCCGCTCACCGAGGTGGGGTGGGAGCACGTGCGCGACGAGGGCGAGGGCTATCGCTCGGTCGCCGAATGGCGCGGCGGGCACGAGGAGTTCTGGGAGAGCGACGAGGTCCGCGAGTCACTGGGCGACCCCGGCCTCACCGTCAACAACAACACCCTCGTCGTCGCCGAGCGCTTCCGCGTGATCGCGCTGCTCTGACCCGGCCGGGACCGGCGCGGTGGCGCCGTGTCCCCTCCCGTACCGTGTCTGAGAAGATCCCCCGTATGGCGACGCGAGACGACACCGGCACGGCGGCGGACACCCGGGCGGAGGCCGGAACGGCGGGTGACGGCGCGGTGGCGCGGGCAGCGGGCACCCTCGATGTCGTCGCGGCGGCCGTCGTCGAGAACGGGCGCCTCCTCCTCGTCAGCAAGACGGCGGCCCCGGAGGTCTTCTACCTGCCCGGCGGAAAGCCCGAGCCCGGCGAGACCCCGGAGCAGACCCTCCTGCGCGAACTGGACGAGGAACTGGGCGTCGTCCCGAGAGGGCTCGCCCCGCTCGGAGAGGTCGAGGACACGGCTGCCCTCGAAGGCGTGCCGATGCGGATGACGGTCTTCACCGCAGCGCTCGACGGGACGCCGCGCCCGGCCGCCGAACTGGCCCACCTGCGCTGGATCACCGGCGCCGAGGACGAGGACGCCCCGCTGCTGGCGCCTGCCGTGCGCAACCACGTGCTGCCTCTCCTCGTCAGCGGGGGCCATCTCGTTCCCGGCGGTCCCGCGGGGGAGTGACGAGGGCCCGTCGGCGGACACCGGACCCGTCGACGGACACAGGGCGCCGTCAGGAAGCCTCGTCCCGTCGCCCGGCGAGGGCGTGCCGCTGCCGGAACAGCCATGTGGCCACCGAGGCGACGACGAGGACCACGCAACAGGCGAACACGATGCCCGCGTCGCGCAGCCCGATGCCCGTACTGAGCGCGCCGACCCCGACGACGGGCAGAGAGATGCCCGTATAGGCGACGACGAAGAAGGCGGAGATCGTGCCGCCCCTGTGCTCAGGGGGCGCGGCGCGGCTCAGCGTGGTCATGCCCGAGCGGAACGCCAGGCCTTGCCCGACGCCGCCCACCACGGCGCCCGTCACCAGCATCGCCAGCGAGGTCAGCGCCAGGGAGCCGCCGACCAGCAGCATCCCGGCGACCAGCACCAGGCACCCCCACGGCAGGGCGCGCTCCACGCCCACGCGGCCCATCAGAGACTGCCCGGCCATCGAGGCGCAGAAGAGGGAGAAGACGACGGCGCCGGAGACGGCGAGGTCGTCCACGTGCAGCGTCTCGTGCAGGAAGCTGGGCGCCACCGCCGTGAACAGGCCCAGCATCGAGAACCCGGCGAACGCGGCCAGCGCCACGGGCACGAACACCTGCCGCACCTCGGGCGGCACCCGCATGCCGCGCGGACGCGGGACACGCGTCCCGCCGCCGGTGCGTGCGACCGTCTCCGGCAGCGCCAGCGTGACCCCGGCAGCGAGGACCAGCAGCACCAGGTGGATGAGGAACGGCAGCCGCAGCGGCCAGGGCGCGTGCTGCGCCAGTACACCGGCGAGCAGCGGGCCGCAGCCCAGGCCGCCCATGTTGGCGGCGGTGGCCGCGAACCCGGCACGTGCCGCGCGCCCCTTCGGCGCCAGCTCCAGCACCATGGCCGTCGCCGCGCCGCTGAACAGACCGGCGGAGAAGCCGGACAGCACCCGCCCCGTGAACAGCAGCGGCAGCCCGCCCGTGCCCTCGGACAGGAAGCACACCGCGCTCGCCGCCGAGAGGCCCAGCGCCGTCAGCAGCACGGGGCGCCGTCCGACGTCGTCCGAGGCGTTCCCGGCGAGCAGCAGCGCGGCGATGACACCGAGCGCGTAGACGGCGAAGACCACGGTCACCACCAGCTCGGAGAAGCCGATCTGCTGGCGGTAGAGGCCGTAGAGGGGGGTCGGCAGCGTGGTGCCCGCCATGCCGGTGGCGAAGACGTACGCCGCGAAGAGGTAGGCGGCGGCGCCGAACCTGCCCCGGTGCCGCCCTGTGCTCCCGTCCTGGTCCTGAGTGATCACTCCCGCACCGTAGAACACCGGAGCGGTCGCCCGGTGGAGGCGGGGCCTCCGTTCTGAACTGGGCGTTTGTGCGGGGCTGTTGAGATGGGGAGGGGTGGTGAGAATGTGTGTTCAGGGTGGGAGTACCGTGCGTTTCTCGCACTACTGGTTCAGTGCGGAACATCCCGGAACCCCCCGGAAGGACGTAGGAATGACAGCACCTCGTGGCAGATGGGCCCGTACGGCCGCCCTCACCGTGGCGAGCGCCGCGGCAGTGGCGGGTACGGGGATATGGGCGGTGCCCGCATCCGCCCACACCCCATCGTGGTCGGTGGACTGCACCTCGGTGTCGGTCAACCTGACCGCCTACAACTCGGAGGTCGAGAACACGGTCTCCATCACGGCGGACGGCAAGGACGTGCTCTCCGCGCAGAAGTTCGGCTCGGAGTTCCACAAGAAGCTCGACCTGCCGAAGCACAGCAAGGAAATGACGGTCAAGCTGTCCGTCAAGGCCGGTGACGGCGACCAGTACTCCCGCGAGGAGACGAAGACCTCGCCGGTGTGCGAGGGCGAGGAGGAGCCGGAGCCGACGCCGCCCACCGAGAGCACTCCGCCGCCGAGCCCGGAGCCGAGCACCAGCAGCGAGGCCCCGGCCCCGTCCACGGAGCCCAGCACCAGCGCTCCGGCCGCCAAGCCGGACGACGGTGGCTCGGATCTGGCCGAGACCGGCTCGTCCGACTCCACCCCGCTGATCGCCGGGATCGCCGGCGCGGTGGTCCTGGCCGGAGCGGCGCTGCTCGTGATCACCCGGAAGCGGCGCTCCGCGACGAGCTGATCCGAGGAGTGGCGGCGTGATGCGGTGACGCCTCACGCCGTGCTCCGACGCCGGTGTGTACCGGCATCGGTGTGACGCAGTGCGCGGTACGCGGTACAGGCGTGGGGTTGGTGTGGGGTGTGCACAGCTCCCACCCCACCCGACCAACGCCACACACGGATGCGGGCGAGGCCCTGCAA